>JALNZK010000172.1 GCA_023229365.1 Pseudomonadota bacterium
CCGTGATCTTTGCGGCGCATCCTCTGGCCGCGGAGATAGTCGGCATGGCGGCCAACGTTTCGGACCACCTCGCGCTCGCGTTCATGGCGGTGCAGATTCTCGTTCTCGATGGACACAGGGAGAGGGGGGGGGCGTGGAGGCTCGTCGCAGCCGGGCTCCTCGGCTGCCTCGCGTGCGGCTCGAAGGAGATAGGCGTCACGAGCGCTCTCGCGCCGGCGGTTGCGCTTCTTCTGGCGCGGGCGTCCGGCGGCGCCGTCGTCCGGCGGGATTGGCTCCGAGTCGGTTGGTGGGCCGCGTCGGTGCTTCCGGTCGCGCTGTACCTCGCGCTGCGGGCGTACGTCACGTCCCGAGCCGGCTGGGCCGCGACGGCTTGGCCGCCCCCGGAGGTCCTCGCGCTGTCTTTGGGGATCGGCCCCGGGCTCGCGCTGCAGGGGATTGGCGCGCCGATCCCGTCCGGCGCGAACGTTTACACGACCCCGGGGGCGGTGCTGCCTTGGGCGCTCGCTGTTGTCGCGTGGGCGGGGATCGCCGTCGCCGTCGCCCGGCCCCTCTGGCGGAGAAGCCCGCCCGGGCTGGCGTCCATCGGCGTCGCGCTCGCGCTTGCATGGCTCGTCCCGTCTCTCTTGGGCGTGGACAGGTTCTCGGACGAGGATCCGCTGCGCTTCCCGACCAGGTACCTCCACCTTCCGCTCGCTGGACTGCTGCTCGCCGTTTTGCCGGCGGCGGCGCGGATTTGGAACCGCGGCCTGCGTTTCGCGGCTCCCGTCGTGGCCGTGCTGTTGGTCGTCCTGTCGTGGCTGCGCGTCGAGGAGTGGCAGGACGAGGTCTCTTTCTTCACGGCCGAGGCGGCGTACCACCCCGAATCGATGCCGGATCAGATCAACGCGATCTCCGCGTTCGTGCACGTGCACGCGTTTGCGGCGGCCGAGGAGGCGATCGCGCGCGCGGAGTCGAGGCCGCAGGCCAGGGCGGCACGCGCTCGATCTCGCCTGCTGAACGAGCGCGCCGCGATCCTCGTGCTTCGCGACGGGGACACGGACGCGGCCACCCGGCTGCTCCGGGAGGCGATTGCCGCATGGCCGGACGACCTCGGGAACGTGCTCGATCTCGCTTCCGTGCGCATGACCGCCGGGCAGCCCGAGCAGGCGGTGGCGATCCTCGATGACGCGCTCGCGTCGCCGCGATTCGACGACTACAGGCGCGCGGCGATCGACGCCCGCCGGAGGAAGTACCTCGGGGCGCTCGGGGGAACGCCGCCATCGCCCCGGCCGTAACTGTGCACGAGCACGCGCGATCGGCTATCATCTTCGCCATGACCAACGGCACTCGAATCCTCGTGGTGGACGACGAGCAGTCGGTCCGCGAGATGATGGCGATCCTGCTGAAGCGGCAGGGGTACGACGTCGCGACGGCGAGCTCCGGCGTCAAGGCCGTGGAGATGATCGGGGCGGGAGCGGGGTTCGATCTCGTCGTTACGGATCTCCTGATGGATCGCGGCACCGGGATCGACGTGCTCGAGGCCGCGAAGGCGCGGGATCCGCACTGCGCGGTCATCCTCATCACCGCGTACGGCACGACCGAGTCGGCCGTGGAGGCGATGAAGAAGGGCGCCCACGACTACCTTTCGAAGCCGTTCAACCTCGACGAGTTCGTTCTCATCGTGCGGCAGGCGCTCGAGCATCGGGAGCTCGTGCGGGAGAACATCCGGCTGCGCGCCAAGGTCCGCGGCGAGTACCGGTTCGCGGACATGATCGGGAGATCGCCCGCCATGCGCGAGGTGATCGCGGTGTGCCAGCGCGTGGCCGACACCGCGGCGACCGTGCTCGTGTCCGGGGAGTCGGGCACGGGCAAGGAGGTCGTCGCGCGGGCGATTCACTTCTGCGGCGCGCGCGCCGAGCGGCGATTCGTGGCGCTGAACTGCGGGGCGCTGCCCGAGCCGCTCATGGAGTCCGAGCTGTTCGGCCACGTGCGCGGCGCCTTCACCGGCGCGACAGAGGACAAGATCGGCCTCTTCGAGGCGGCCGAGGGCGGCACGATCCTGCTCGACGAGGTCGGCGAGCTCCCGGCCTCGCTCCAGGTCAAGCTGCTGCGGGTGCTCGAGCAGCGGACGATCCGTCCGGTCGGCGCGAGCGGCGAGCGGCCGGTCGACGTGCGCGTCATCTCGGCTACGAACCAA
Source organism: Pseudomonadota bacterium (assembly GCA_023229365.1). Lineage (NCBI taxonomy): Bacteria > Pseudomonadati > Pseudomonadota > Pseudomonadota bacterium. The sequence goes on from JALNZK010000172.1 coordinate 2,177, forward strand.
GATCTCGCGGCGCTCGTCGAGGCCGGGCGATTCCGCACCGATCTGTACTACCGGCTGAACGTCATCCAGATCCACCTGCCGCGGCTCGTCGAGCGCAGAGAGGATCTCCCGGAGCTCGTGGGGGCGTTCCTGCCCGGCCTCGAGCCGATCGTCGGGCGTCGGATTTCGGGCGTGAGCAACGCGGCGATGCGCGCGCTCCTCGAGCACGACTTCCCGGGCAACGTCCGCGAGCTGAAGAACATCCTCGAACGCGCGGCCACGCTGGCGACCGGCCCGCAGATCGAGGTCGACGACCTCCCGCTCACCGTCATGCACAAGGGCAAGGGCGCGTCGCCGTGGCAGCAGTCGCTGCCCCAGGACGGCATCGATCTCGACGCCGCGCTCGAGGCGCTGGAGCGCAGGTACATCGAGCAGGCGCTCGCGCGCGCGGGAGGCGTGCAGACCCAGGCGGCCAAGCTGCTCGGCGTCACGTTCCGCTCGCTGCGGTACCGCATGGGCAAGCTCGGGCTCGCGCCACAGGAGGAAGAGAAGTGACGAAAATTGTCACTCGGGCTGACCTTATTGAGCATCTTTTCTAGCCCTGCTGGACAATCGAGGCTTGGATGATGAAAAAACTCATTGGTATCAATGTGTTGCAGACTTCCACGGTCGAGGAATGGAAATTGCTACGAGGAGGGGATGTCATGGAGAGGAACTCAAGACGACAAGCCGGTTTTACGATCATCGAGTTGATGATCGTCGTCGCGATTCTGGGCATCCTGGCGGCCGTCGCGATCGTCTCGTACAAGGCGTATGTCCAGCGCGCCCACAACTCCGAGGCGACGAGCGTCCTCGCCGACATCCGGCTCAAGCAGGAGGCGTACCGCGCCACGTTCCACAGGTACGCGAGCGTCGACACGGGCTGGACGCCGACGAGCGACCCGAGCTCCGAGGAGCAGAGGTGGCCGACCGAGACCGCACTGGACAGCGTCGGGGGACAATGGAGGCAGCTCGGCGTCATCCCGGACGGCGCTGTCTTTTTCGTTTACACAATGGAGACGGGCTCGCCGGGGACGGCGGCCACCCTGTTTGAAGGTCTGGAGCCGTTGACCTCCGCGGACTTCTGGTTCGCGGCGCGGGCGGTCCAGAATCTCGACGACGACAGCGAGTGCGGAGGGTTCGAGGTGTACTCGGGCAGCAGCCGTATCGTGGACTTCGACGAAGGGGAGGTCGACTGCCCGTGAGAGCGGTCGCGGCAATGCAACAGCGCCGGGCTTCGCGGCCCGGGCAAGAAAAAAGGAGCTGGAGATGAAGAAACGGATCAAACGTGGTTTCACCCTGATCGAGCTCATGATCGTTGTGGCGATCATCGGCATCCTGGCCGCCGTGGCGATCCCGGCGTTCCTCAACTACATGAAGAAGGCCAAGACGTCGGAGGCGACCCTGAACATCGACCGCATCTACGAGGGCGCGGTCAGCTATTTCGATTCCGAGCACGTCGGCCAGGGCGTCACGGGCACGATCATGCAGCACTGCCTGCCGCTTACCACCGGGTACACGCCGGATACGGGTTTGCTCAGCGGGGAGAAGTTCATCGCCTCCGATCACATGGCCTCCTTTGAAAGCGACTCATGGAAGGCGTTGGACTACTCCGTGGCCGACAACTTCTACTACGCCTACAACTTCACGGGCAGTGGGGCGACAGGGAATACGGTCACGGAAGGGGATGATTTCTTCGCTCAGGCTTCTGGCGATCTGGACGGCGACACGACCCTTTCGCTTTTCGAGCGCGCCGCGCAGGTGGTCTCGGGCGGCATCCAGGGCTCCTCGGGCGTCTACAAGAACGACCCGCTCGAGTAGTCCCCGTTCCCGTCCGTCGATCCGCTGCAACCCCCAAGACCTACTCCTTTCGAGAGCCGATCCGCTCGCGCACCAGCGCACGGCGCTTCACGAGATCCGCGCGGTGTTCGGGCGAACCCGCGGTCGCGGCTTCGGCCATCTCGAGGTAGCGCAGCGCGAGCTCGCGGTCGCCGAGCGCGGCCGCGGCGCCGGCTATGGAGATCATCGGGCGGTACGCGCGCGGATCTCTTCGGGCGGCCTCCTGGTACGCGCGAAGCGCCTTGTCCCATGCGCCGTCCGCTGCGTGGAGGTTCCCGAGCGAGAGCCACGCGAACACGAGTCCGCTGTCCGCTTTGACCGCGGCCGAGCACTGCGCGATGGCGGCGTCGTTCCGTCGCTGATCCGTGTACAGGGCGCAGAGGTTGGCGCGCGCATAAGCTTCGTTTTTCCGATCGTTCGAGGAGCGTGCCGCCTCGATCGCACGGTCGAACATCGCCTCCGCCGCATCCTCGCTGCCGCGCCAGCGCAGTGCGTGGGCGAGGTTGATGAGGCTCGGCGCGCGGCCGGGGTTGAGCTCCACCTCGCGGGACCAGAGCCGGAGATCGCCGCCCCAAGCGTGCGCGCGCAGCACGGCGAACAGGATCCAGATCGCGGCCAGGCCGCCGACCGCGAGGTAGGCGGGTCGCCGCTTAGCGAGACAGGCCGCGGCCGCGATGCAGGCGATCCCGGCCGCGGGGACGCATAAATACCGCGATCCGAGCACCCCGGTAAGCGCCACGGCGACGAGCGAAGGTGTGGCGGCGAATGCCCACCAGGAGATTCCGAACAGCATGGCGCGGTTTCTGCGCAGGACGAGCACGCCGACGACGAGCGACAGTGCGGCGGCAAGCCCGATCGCGGTTTCGGGCCCTGGAACACCTGGAACCTCGATCTCGAGCCCGAGCGGATGCGGGAGCACGGAGAAACGCGCCGCCAGCCCGAGCCCACCTATGGCACGCCATAAAGCTCCCTCGCGAATTGACGTGCTTGAGGGGTCGATGAACACCGCGCGAGCGGCGATCATTGCGACTGCGGCGGCGATCGTCGCTCCGAGCGACACGGCGAAGCGCGCGGAGCGGAGCCGAACGCCGATCGCGGTGCAGTACACGGCGAAGATCACGGGGAGCCACACGCCGCTCTCCTTCGAGAAGACGCACGCGACGCTTGCGAGCGCGAGCCCGACGAACGCCCATCTGCTCCCGCCCTGGCAGAGAGCGCCGCCCAAGAGCAGCGCCGCGAGCGTGGCGGCGAGCACCATCTGATCGCCGACGCTGGTCAGCAGGAGGATCGTATCGACCCCGCTCGGCACGACGGTGAAGAGCGCCGCGCCGGCGAACGCGGCCCGCCGCCCCGCGGCGGAGGACGAGCCGGGCGATGCGACCGCGCCGAGGCGGCAGAGGAGCGCGAAGAGGAGGAGACAGCAGGCCACGTGCAGCGCGGTGTGACAGATTCGATACCCGGTTGGACTCGTGCCGAACAGCCTGAGCTCTCCGGCCAGCGCAAAGAGGCTCGCCGGTCGGTAGAATGAACCGGGCCTCCCGCTCTCTTCGAGCATGGAGCGATAGGGTGCCGTGAGCAGCTCGCCCAACGAGCTCGTCGACGAAAAGGCGGTGCCGTCGACCAGCATCGCCTTGTCATCCCAGAGGAACGGATGGCCCCAAGTCGGAACATAAAGGGCGAGCGCGAGCGCGACGAGGATCGCGGGAAACAAGGCGCGGCGCAGGGCCGCACGGGCGCGACTCGATCCTGTCGACGCGGTACGCTCGACTGCTGGGCTCTCGTGCTCGTTGGCCATGTGGGCTCCTCGATTCGGCCGGATCGTCCGCGATGCGAAAGCGGATGTCAAAAGGTTGTCCAGTGAAAGGCCTTCTCTGAGATAATGACCGCCGAGCTCATGGGACCTCGCACGACACGCGTTCTCATCGCCGCGCTCGCAGTCGCGCTCGCCGTCACGGCGTTGTACTCGCGGGCGCGTTCTGCGGAGATCATGCGGGAGATCGTTTCCGACGAGGATCGCTTCTACCTGCCGCCACCGTCGTGGCTGCGCACCTTCTCCATGGGTTACAACGAGGCGGCGGCGGATCTCGTCTGGGTCGCGACCATCGTGTACTTCGGCGAGCGCGCCGAGTTTTCGAGGAACAGGCGAGGCGATACGGGCATCCCCGAGGACGCGCCCTCGGCGCAGTTCACCGTGAACTACCTCGACGTGGTCACGAGCCTCGATCCGCGGTTCCGCAGCGCGTACACCGACGGCGGGCGGCTCACCCTGTACCACAAGGGGACGATCACGCGGCGCACAGTCGAGATGGCGATCGCGCTGCTCGAGAAGGGGCTGAAACAGTATCCCGACGACGGGGAGATGGCGTTCGTCCTGGGGTTCCTCCACTACCACGAGCTCGAACCGTTCCTCGAACCGAAATCGCCGGAGCTCAAGCGGGCGAAGGAGGCGGGGGCCCGACTCGTCCGCGCCGCCGCGACCATGTCCGGTGCCCCACAGTACGTTTCGGTGATGTCCTCGTCCCTGATGCGCGCCGAGGGGATGGACGACCTCGTCATCGAGCACCTCCGCGCGATGTTGGTCCAGGAGACGGATCCCATGATCCGCAGGTCGCTCGAGGCGCAACTCAGGCGCGCCCTGGGGGAGGCGGCGGAGCGGGATATCGCCATCACGGGAAGGCTCGAGCAACGGTGGCGCGCGGAGATGCCGTTCGTCCCGTTCGACATGTTCCTCATGGTGCAGCCGGAGATCCCGCTCGGCGCGCGGGACGTCATCGAACCGTGGGCGCTACGGGAAGACGATGGCACGGCGATCGACGTGGACGACACGCTTTGAAGATCGTGTTCCTCAGACGACACGCCCTCCTCTTCGTCGTAGGGATCGCCGTGATCGCCACCGTCGCGCAGGTGCTCAGAAATGATCTCGTCTGGGACGACGTGTATCTCGTTTCGGAGATCGAGGCGAGCGGCAGCTTGGGGCGCCTGGCCGACATCGTCGGCGCGCCTTTCTGGAGCAACTCGAGTTACATCTCGAGCGACCCCGTCGACTACTGGCGGCCGCTCACGAAGGCCGTTCTGTGGTTCGGCGGGCTTGTGTTCGACAAGGCGCCGTGGGGCATGCACCTCCTTTCCCTCCTCGCCGCGATCGGCGCGTCGCTCGCGATCGCACGGCTCGTTTCCCGCGCCCTCGCCGGCGGTCGCCCGGAGGCCCGCCGCGTCGGACTCTGGATGGGGCTCGTGTTCCTCGCGCATCCCCTCTGCGCCGAGGTGCTGTGCCTCGCGTCGAACGTTTCGGATCACCTGGCACTGATCTTCCTCGCGGTCGAGGTGGCCGCGCTCCATGACTACCAGGCGGGCAGGGGTGGAACGCTGCGCCTCGCGGTGGCAGCGGTCGCGGGGTTCCTCGCCTGCGCGTCGAAGGAGACGGGTGTGGTGGCGGCGCTCGCCCCGCTCGCCGCGTCCCTCCTTCACGGCGCGTCGGAAGATCGGCCGTCAATCGCCACGCTGCGACGGAAGGGGCCTTGGATTGCGGCGGTCGTGCCGGTGGCGATCTACCTCGCATTGCGGACGGCCGTGATCACCGGTGGCGGCGGGAGCCCGAACCCGTTCATGTCTGGAACCTCCCCGGCCGCGGTGGCGGCGCTCGGCATCGGGCAGGTCCTCCTGCGCGCCGTCTACCCGGCCCCGCAGGGCACGGTGGTCGTCCTAGGCCCGGGTAGCGCGTTCGCGATCACGGCGGCTGCGGTCGCCTGGGTTTTGCTCGCGGCGAAGACTGTCGTCGACGTTGTCCGTGTGCGACGGCTGTCGCTCGCGTCAGTGGGAGCTCTGTTCGCGCTCGTGCTGTTCGCGCCATCCATGGCGGCGCCGCTGCCGCTGGGAGAGGTGCAGGCCGTCGCGACGAGGTACCTCCACCTGCCGCTCGCTGGGCTGTTGCTCGCGGGCGCACCTCTTCTCGTTCGGAGGTGGGGACGAACGGCGGAGCTCGCGCTCGCGGTCGCCGTCGCGCTCCTGTGTCTCCTGTCCTGGGTACGGATCGGCGAGTGGCGGACCGAGGTGTCGTTCTTCTCGGCCGAGCTCGCGTACCACCCGGAATCGGAGGTCGCCCGCGTCAACTTCGCGCAGGCGCTGTGCCAGGCCCACGCGTTCGACGCCGCCGAGGAGGTGCTGCGCCCTCTTGCCGGGACCGACCGCCGCTTCACGAGCCGGCTCGCCGAGGCCGCGTACTTCAACGCCGCCGCCAAGATCGCGCTGTTCAAGGATCGGGACGTCGAGGCGGCCACGCGCCTCCTCGAGGAGGCGGCGCGCCGATCCCCGGAAGATCTCACAAACGTCCTCATGCTCGCCGAGGCGCGCGATCGGGCCGGGCGGCCGGATCAATCGTTGATCATCACCGAGAAGGCGCTCGCGGCGCCGTGGTTCCAGGATCACAGGCGCGCGGTCATCTTGAAGTACCTCGATCTGTACCGCGGGCGTGCGGCCGAAGCCGCGAAGCGGAAGGCGCCCTAGGAGCCTGTTGCGCATAAGCCCGCCGCGCTGACTTGCCGACTGGTTCGACTCCGCGGAGTTCGGATTCGCTTTCGCGGAAATCGAGTGTTCGGAGACGCCGTTCGGCGGCGAGGGTGGCTTCC
>JALNZK010000173.1 GCA_023229365.1 Pseudomonadota bacterium
AGGTGGACGGCAAGCTCGTCGAGGGGGAGATGATCGAGCGCGGACGGGCGGCCGCGGCGTACCGCGAGGCGGTCGAAAGCCGGAGCGATCCCGCGCTGCTCTCCCAGCTGTGATATAGTCCAGAAGGCGTAGGAGTTTTGTCGCAGATCGGATCTTATGTTAACTTGCTGGAACGAAAGTGCGTTAATGGCGCCTATGCACCCCAGGCCCGGGACGAGGCTCCGTGACGCTCGCTTAGCGAGCTCTCCAGGCGGTTGATCCTCTCTCATCTCACCCCTTCGTGAGGGAGCTTCGGGACGGGAAGCTAGTGCTTCTTCTTGACGGCCTTGGTCTTGCCGATCGTGCGCACCTTGGGCGGCGGCGGGCTCCGCTTGACCGATGCCTCGGCGGCCACGGCGGGCGGCGCGGCCGGGGCGGCCTTCGCGGCCGGGGCGGGAGCGGGCTTGGCCGGAGCCGGGGCCGGACGGCGCGTCGGGACCGGTGCCGGGCGCGTGCGAACCGCCGGCGCCCGCTCGATCCGCGGCTTCTCCTCCGCGGCCGTCTCGACGGCGCCCTCGACCCGCGCGGGCCCCCTGCGCGACACGGCCTTGGGCGCGAAGCCCTCGGTGGCGCGGTCGACGTCGAAGTCGCCCATGTCGATGTTGCCGCGGAACGAGGCGCCGTCGACCAGGATCACCCGCGGGGCGGAGATGTCGCCCACGACGCGGCCCTGCTCGGTGACGTGCACCGACTCCTGCGCCGTGACGTTGCCCACGAGGATCCCGCTCACCACGGCGTTGCGCACGTTGATGTTGGCGCGGACCACGCCGCCGACCTCGACGGTCAGCGTCTTGGACAGGTTGATGCTCCCCTCGACGCGACCCTCGACCGTGAGGTCCTCGTCGCCCTCGAGGTTGCCGTTCACGAAGGTGTTCGTCCCGATGATCGTCATTGGTTCACTCATGTTGTCCTCACGCGTCCATGTCCACGTTGCCCTTGAAGATTGCGCCGTCCGCGATCAGGATCCGCGGCGCCTTGATGTCGCCCACGGCGCGCCCGCCCGCCGCGATCTCCACCTTGTCGGACGCTTGGATGTTGCCGGTCACCTGGCCGGAGATCTCGATGTTGGCGGTCTGGATGTCCGCCTCCACGACGCCCGACTGCTCGACGTACAGGTTCTCCTTCAGGATGATCCTGCCCTTCACCGTGCCCTGGATGACCAGATCCTCTTCTCCCGAGATCTCGCCGTCGATGACAATCGAGCTCCCGATCACCGTGTTCGCCATGGGTTCCTCCAACTCTCCTGGAAAAAGCTCCAGTGAGCCTAGCAACGGCCCGCCATGGTGTCAACGCGGCCCGGCGTTTGCCGCGCCGCTTCCGGGGTCCGCCGTTCCCCTCTGGCCTCGGCGGGCGAGTCGGTGTAGTCAGGGAGACGCTTTCACCCGGCCGTCCGGATCGGCCGCAAGGAGGGATCGTGGGCGCGTTCATCGAGCAGCTGAAGAAGTCGCACGGCGCGGGGAGCCTGCGCGCCGAGCACGCGGGCGTGACCGTCGTCCTCATGGGGTGGGTCGACGCGGTGCGGGATCACGGCGGCGCGATCTTCGTAGACCTCCGGGATCGCAGCGGCCTCGTGCAGATCGTGTTCGACACGACGAGCCTCCCGGCGGCGCAGCTCGACGTGGCGCGGGCGCTCCGGCAGGAGTACGTCGTGGCGCTCAGGGGGACGGTGCGGAAGCGCGGCGGCAAGCCGAACCCGAACCTGCCGACCGGCGAGATCGAGGTCGTCGCGGACGAGCTCGAGCTGCTCAACCGATCGGCGCCGATGCCGTTCCCGATCGCCGAGACCGTGGACGCGAACGAGACGACGCGCCTCAAGTTCCGCTTCCTCGATCTGCGCAGGCCGCCTCTGCAGCGCGCGATGATCCTGCGATCGCGGGCCGCTCAGATCGTCAGGGAGCACCTCGCGGTCGAGGGATTCGTCGAGTTCGAGACGCCGATCCTGACGAAGTCCACGCCCGAGGGCGCCCGCGACTACCTCGTGCCCTCGCGCGTCAACCCCGGGACGTTCTTCGCGCTGCCCCAGTCGCCGCAGCTGTTCAAGCAGCTCCTGCAGGTGGCCGGCTTCGAGCGCTACTATCAGATCTGCCGGTGCTTCCGCGACGAGGACCTGCGCGCGGACCGACAGCCCGAGTTCACGCAGATCGACTTGGAGATGAGTTTCGTCTGCCCGGACGACGTGATGGCCGTCGCGGACGGGATGCTCGGGAGGATGTTCGGCGAGCTGCGCGGCGCCCAAGTGCCGCGCCCGATCCCGCGCATCACGTGGGACGAGGCGATGGCGCGGTTCGGCGTCGACAATCCGGACGTCCGGTTCGGCATGGAGCTCGTCGACCTCACCGAGGCGGCGAAGGGTTCCCAGTTCCAGGTCTTCGCGAAGGCAGCGGCCGCGGGCGGGCGGGTCGTCGCGATCGTCGTCGCGGGCGGCGCCGCGCTGTCGCGCAAGGAGCTCGACGGGTTCCAGGAGTTCGTGAAGTCGTACGGCGCGGGCGGCCTCGCGTGGATCAAGCGGGCCGACGGCGCCTGGTCGGGGCCCGCGGCGAAGTTCGTGGACGCCGCGCTGGCCGAGATGCTGGCGGGACCGGGCGGCGTGAAGGACGGCGACGCGGCGCTCATCGTGGCCGACGCGAACGGGCACGTCGCGCGCACGGCTGCGGGGAGGCTTCGCTCGCACGTGGCGGCCGCGCGGGGGCTCGTCGCGCCGGGGAGCTTCGGCTTCGTGTGGGTCACGGACTTCCCGATGTTCGAGCGCGACGCGGAGACCGGGAAGCTCGCCGCCACGCACCACCCGTTCACGGCGCCGCGGCCGGCGGATCTCGACCTCATCGAGACCGATCCCCTCGCGATGCGCGCGCGGGCCTACGACGTCGTCGTCAACGGCCAGGAGGTGGGCGGCGGCTCGATCCGCATCCACGACAGGGGCGTGCAGGCGCGCATCTTCCAGGCGCTCGGCATCGGTGACGAGGAGGCGAGGCGCAAGTTCGGGTTCCTCCTCGACGCGCTCTCGTACGGCGCGCCGCCGCACGGCGGGCTCGCGTTCGGGTTCGACCGGCTCGTCTCGACCCTCGTCGGCGCCGAGTCGATTCGGGACGTGATCGCCTTCCCGAAGACCACGCGCGCCGCCTGCCTGATGACCGACGCGCCGTCCGAGGTCGACGCCGGCCAGCTCGCGGAGCTCGGGATCTCGCTCATTGGACCGCGCTGACGGCCGTGGCATACTTCTGAATAGCCGAAACGGAACGGGAGTCCTTTCCAAGTGGGCTTATCGCTCGAAGGAGGTTTCGTCATGACACGTAGAATGATCCTTGTCGTCGCGGCGCTCGCCGCGGTCTTCGCCTTCACGATCTCCGGCTGCGTCCAGGAGAAGGACTCGGACGGGGACGGCGACGAGGAGATCGTCATCTCCGAGGAGTGCACCTGGTACGCCGGGGTGGAGTGCGAGGCCACGTGCGACGATCTCGACTTCTGGTTCTCGTGCGAGGGCGAGTTCGACATCGAGTGCGATCCGCACTGTGACGAGTTCGAGCTCGATGTCGAATGCTCGGGCAGCTGCCAGGCGTCATGCTCGGCCGACTGCGAGTACGATCCCGGCGAGTTCGACTGCTCCGTGCATTGCGAAGGCGAGTGCGGCGCGAGCTGCGAGTCGGAGTGCGAGGCGTCCGTGGGCGACGGAGAGGCGCAGGCCGAGTGCAAGGCCCACTGCGACGCGTACTGCGAGGGCCACTGCAGCGCGAGCTGCGACGTCGAGCTGCCGGAGCTCGACTGCGACGCGCAGTGCGAGGCCTCCTGCGAGGGTGAGTGCACGGCCGAAGCGAACATCGACTGCCACCTGTGCAACGTCGACGTCTACGCCGAGTGCGAGGGCGAGATGAACCTCGACTGCCACGGTGGGTGCGACGCTGACGGCGTGCTCGAGTGCAACGGCGAGTTCGTTTCGAGCGACGATCTCGAATCCGCGATCGCGTGGGTCGAGGCGAACATGACCGCCGAGGTGACGTACGACGCGAGCGCCGAATGCTCCGGAAACACCTGCGAGGCCGAGGCGAGCGCTACGCTCCAGTGCGACGCCGCGGCCCCGGGGCGCGAGGGCGGCGGCGGGCTGCTCGCGGTGCTCTCCTTCCTGTTCTGATTCCTGACCAGAATGGACCGAGTGGACGTCGCGGACGGAATGGACCTTCCGGGTCATTCCTCGCTGATCGTGCCGGACTGGCTCACGTCGAAGTCGAAGCTCTTCTCGCCGCTCTCCAGGGTGACGCGGATGGTGTCCTCGTCGACCCGTTCGAACGAGACGGTGGCGGTCTTGCCGTCGAACGGGGTGGTCAGCTCGTAGCGCCCGGCCTGGGGCACCGGGTCCTCCCAGCGCAGCTCGACGCCGGTCACGTCGAGATCCCAGTCGCCGCGCTCGGAGGTCCACTGCCGCGCGCCCTCGATCGTCATGCCGGTGGCGATGTCGCCGGCGAGCGCCGCCTGCGTCCGATCCCCCGAGCCGGTCACCGCGAAGCCGTCCGCGAGCCTGGTCCAATCGAGCTCGTGGGAGACGTGGCGCGTGCCCTCGGCGGTGCTCCAGGTCACGTCCGCGGCGCCGGTCACTTCGACCTTGCCGTTCGATAGAGCGGTCCACTCGTGGTGCACGACGACGTCGCCCTCTGCTGCCGAAACGATCTCGATAGAGTGCGTGCCCGAGTAGGTCTGGCCGTGGTAGGTGCAGTCGCCCGGGTTGGCGCCATACTCGATGCTGAGCGCCGCGCCGTCGAGCGCGATCTCGGCGCACGGCAGCTGGGTCTCGATGAACTCGCGGAGCTCCTCGGCCGCGGCCTCCACGGCCTGGCCGATGGTGAAGCTCGTGGTGAGCTCGATCGTGCCCGAGCTGACGGTGAGCGCCTGGCTCTCGAGCGACAGCTCCTCGATCGCCTGCAGCGCCTCGCCCGCGGTGAGCGCGCGATCGCAGCCCGCGAGCGCGAGGCCGGCCGCGGCGAGGAGGCAAATCGTCGTCATGCGCATGGGATCCCCCTTCCGTTGGAGTCGGGGGATTATACCGCGATTCAGCCCCGAAGGCCCGCGGCGACGCGGCTGAGCTTGGCGTGCACCTGCTCGACCATCCCCTCCACGCCGGGCGTCGCGACCAGCTCGAACATCCGGCGCGGGTTCGCGATCGACACGGTCACGTCGCCGCGTTCGCCCTCGAACACGATGACGTTGCACGGCAAGAGCAGGCCGATCATCGGATCCGCCTGGAGCGCTGCGTGGGCGATCGGCGGGTTGCACGCGCCCAGGATCTTGTACTTGCGGACGTCGGCCCCGAGCTTCTGCTTGATCGTCTTCTGGACGTCGATTTCCGTGATCACGCCGAACCCCTCGACCTTGAGGGCGTCCGCGACGCGCGCCACCGCGGCGTCGAAGTCCGTGTGACCGAGGCCGATCGTCATCCCCAGGCTGTCGTTGCTCACGACTCCTCCTCGTTCCGCTTCTCGTCGGCGGCCGGCCCGCGGCACGCGTCGGCCATTCACGTGGAGACGCCGGCTCGCGGCAGGATCCAGCGCTGCAGCGCGAACCACGCGCCCAACGCCAGGATCAGCCAGGCCCAATCAGGCATTTCCCAGCACCTTGTCGAGCGCCGCCTTGAACGCCGCCTTCGGGCGCGCGCCCACGAGCACCTCCACGACCTCGCCGCCCTGGAACAGGGCGACGGTCGGGATCGAGCGGATCCCCATGGAGCCCGCGACGGCCGTCTGCTCGTCCACGTTCACCTTCACGACCTTGGCCTTGCCCGCGTACTCGACGGCCACCTCGTCGAGCACGGGTCCGACCATTCGGCACGGGCCGCACCAAGGCGCCCAGAAGTCCACCAGGACCGGGACGTCGCTCTTGACGACCAGCTCCTCGAAGTTCGCATCCGTTCCCACGATGGCGTTGCTCATGACTCCCTCCTTGAAATCGGGACCGCGGTCGCGCCGCACGGGCGCGCCGTCACCAGCCTCACCCACCTGTATAGCAGCGCTTTCCCTTTCCGGCGACGGTCTCGCCGAGGACGGCGAAGCCGGTGAGCTGCCGCACGGCGGGCGAACCGCACTCCGGGCACTCGGTCTCGTCCTTGTCCGTGATGCGCGTGATCGCCTCGAACGTCTCGCCGCATCGCGGGCACTCGTACTCGTACAGTGGCATCCTAGCCCTCCTTCTCTGCGGGCGGCCTGGGTCGCTCGGACGACACGGGGCCGCCACACGAAACGGCGCCGAGCTCCTCGAGCCCGCGCCGCAGACGCTCCGCGGATTGCGCGCCGACGAGGCGGCTCGTCTCGGATCCGCTCTGGTCGAGGAACAAGAACGTCGGGACCGAGCCGACGTCGTAGCGCTCGGCGAGCCGCTCGTTCTCCTCCCGCGAGACGTCGACGGCGTCGATGCGGACCCCGACGCCGGCGCAACGCTCCGCGAGCTCGTCGACCACGGGCTTCATCTCCGCGCAGGCCGGGCACCACGGCGTGTACAGCTCCAGCATCCGCGGCGCCGCGGCTCCCGTCGCGACCGCCCCGGCCACGACCCTGGACCGCCCGGTGCCCAGCAGGGCGACGGCGATCCCGACCACGAGCGCGGCGATCAAGAGAGCGCGCCCCATGGGCTGCCTCACGCGATCCCCAGGACGCCGCCTATCGCGGCGCCCCAGGCGGTCGATATCACCGGGTTCGAGGTGATCGGGCAGCCGCCGGTCGCGCATCCCACATAGCTGTAGTAGGCGAACCCCGCGAGCCCTCCCAGGACGAGCCCGAGGGCGATCTTCACCGCGCGCTTCTTCGCTTCCCTGCTCATGACGCCACCTCCTCCCGCGCCGGGGGGGCGAGGAGATCGGCCTCGATGATCTCCTCGTAGTAGTGCTGGCCCCTGAGGCCGACGACCCGTTCGACCAGGGCCCCCTTCTTGAAGAAGAGCACCGTCGGGGTGCCCCGGACCCCGAGCCTCGCGGCGGCCCGCGGACCCGAGCCGACGTTCAGCTGCGCGACCTTCAGCCGGCCGTCGTACTTGGCGGCGAGCCGCTTCACCGTCGGGACGAGCGCCGCGCACGGCCCGCACCCGGCCGACCAGACGTCGACCATGACCGGGACGTCGGACTTGACGACCTCGGCGACGAAGTTGGCGTCGTTCAGCTCCACGGGCTCCCGCTCGCCCGCGCCGTCGAAACCCAGAAAGCTCAAGATGCCCATGTCCTCTCCTCGGGGCGTAAGCGCCACCCTCTGACTTCTGGGAATAGGAGCCGTCACGGGGCCGGGGGGGGGCGCGGGGGGCGCTCTTTTTTTTAGAAGGAGCTTGGCAAGGGGAGGGTATGGGAGGGTATGGAAGGGATGGGAGGTCGCGGATGCGGGTGGTGGCGGGCACGGCGCGGGGGCTCAGGCTCGACGTTCCGCCGGGGCGGGACGTCCGGCCCACCGCCGATCGGGTGCGCGAGGCGCTGTTCTCGTCGCTCGGAGACAGGGTGCGGGGCGCGCGCGTGCTCGACCTCTTCGGCGGATCGGGAGCCCTCGCCATCGAGGCGCTCAGCCGCGGTGCGGGCAGCGCGGTGATAGTCGAGCTCGCGCGGCGCGCGGCGGACGCGATCGCGGCGAACCTCGCACGCACCGGACTGGGCGGCGGAGCCCGGCTGATCCGCGGCGACGCGCTGCGGGCCGTTCCCGCCCTGGCCGCCGAGGGGCTCGCGTTCGACCTTGCCTTCCTGGATCCACCGTACAAGGGGGATCTCGCGGCGCGTGCCCTCGCGGCCGTCGCCGAGCACGGGCTCCTCGCGGCGGGCGGCCTCGCGATCGTCGAGCACGACAGGCGCGCCCGGGTCGACCCTCCCGAAGGACTCGTGGAGGCGTCCGTCCGGATGTACGGCGACACGGCGCTCACGCTGCTCGCGCGCTCGTAGAAGAGTTGCGCGCCGCGGGCCGGTGACGCTATGGTGTTTCAGCGCGCGCCGCCTTCGGCGCCCGGGTGCCGACGGGCCCCGGTGGAGAGAGGACAAGAGAGTTGCAGCAGCGCATCGCCGTCTACCCCGGCTCGTTCGATCCGCTCACCAACGGGCACCTCGACATCATCCGGCGAGGCGTCGAGGTTTTCGATCAGCTGATCGTCTGCATCGCCGAGAACAGCCGAAAGAACACGTTGTTCTCCGTGCAGGAACGCCTCGAGATCACGCGCGAGGTGCTCGAAGGGCTGCCGCGCGTCGAGATCGCCGCGTTCGAGGGGCTCACGGTCGAGTACGCGTTGAAGCGCGGCGCGGTGGCCATCCTCCGCGGCCTGCGGGCCGTCGCGGACTTCGAGTACGAGCTCCAGATGGCGAACATCAACCGCAAGCTCACTCCGATGATCGAGACGTTGTTCATGATGACTTCGGAGAAGTACTTTTTCGTCAGCTCGCAGAACGTCAAGGAGGTGGCTCAGTTCGGGGGCGACATCTCCGAGCTCGTGCCGCCGCTGGTCGCACGGCGCATGGCCAAGAAGAGCCTTGGATAGCGCTGCGCACACGCCGTCCCGCGCGGCGTTCGAGATCGAGCGCCGCGACGAGATGAGCCTCCTCGGGCTGATGCTCGGCGAGGT
>JALNZK010000174.1:0-1497 GCA_023229365.1 Pseudomonadota bacterium
AATCTTTGCAAATAATAATAGCCAGTCTATTACCGCACAAGATATTAGAGACCTGTTGGCTTCCACTCCACTTATGACAGAACCAACAGAATATGGAACGGCAGCCACACACGATGAATCCTATTTCGCTACTGCCATTTCCCCACACTTCGCTGGTACTCCCACAGGTCTGGGTATACCCACATATTCAGTGCTCTCGGAAAACGCAAACACCACAAACAACACAATGACAGACTCTGGATTGTCTGTGCCTGTGGTCATTGGAACATATGAATTATTCGCTTTTCTAAGTTGCAGTTCTAGTAATTACATAGGAAATTCTTATGGAATCTGGGGAATAGGATCATTAGAAGGAACAGTGTTTGGAAATATAGATTCATCATTTTTGTCTAATATTAGAATAAATGCATTTGATGCAAATACAGATATGTGGATGGCCAATATGAGCGATGGACTTGTGATTTTTCAGGGCATCGCCACTATTACAGAAACATCAGTTATTAAAATTCAACATATGGCTTTGGGAGAGCCTCCTGAAGGAACATCAACTATAAATACTAATTCCTTTTTGAAGGTAACAAAAATAGCATGACAGATAGAATAACATTAGAAACACTCTTGCAAGACAATACCACCAGAGCTATTACCGCACAAACTCTCAGAGATTTTATCGCCTCTGTCCCCCTCAATACCGAATCATCAGAATGGGGCTCTGCTGCTACAAAAGATACAACGGATTTGTTAAAAAATGAATCTCCTATATTCACCACTATGCCCACAGGAGTAGGAATCCCTATCTATAATACCCTGGCTTCTGATGCCTCGACTACTTCCGATACTTTGGTCAACACAGGTCTAAGTGCATCATTAGATGCTGGATTTTATGAATTGGATGTCTTGCTATTAGTTGCAAAAAACAATGTGCTTGATTCTGACGTTGGTTGTGGCTATGCTGTAACTGGATTTGATGCAATAAAAGCAGCAATATATGGAACATCAACTATAATCAACATAGATAGTTCCATCGTAGACAGCAATGACCAAAGTATTGCTTTCTTAAAAGAAATTACAACAGAGCAAACTGGATCAGTCAATATTCATGGCACAATAAAATTAAACTCCGCTGGTACAGTGCATATACAACATACCAAAATTGCAAGTGGCACATCTATCGTCTATGCTAATTCCTATCTTAAAATAACACCAATACAAATGCCTGTGGCTCCTGCCCTCACAGTTACAAAATCCAGTGAACTCGACCCAGCCGTTAATGGAAATTATTATGAAAATGGAAATTACAACGGCGAAATATCCTATGCAAATTTAACAGAAACATATTGGATTTGGTATGCAGGAGCATATTGGGTTCTATCATCTGCCAAAAATAGTTTCGAAACTATGTTTTGGGATAGACCCACTAAATTAGGTGTATATGATCCAAATGGATCGGCTGATGGAACCGTGACAATTGCAGTTGTTGCACCGCCAGCAGGATCA
>JALNZK010000174.1:1597-8577 GCA_023229365.1 Pseudomonadota bacterium
ATCAAGCTCATCAAGCTCATCAAGCTCAAGCTCAAGCTCATCAAGCTCAAGCTCAATGACTGCTTCGGCGTGGGGAGGAGAAAATACTCCAAACCCATTTGTCAGTGGCACTTTTTATTCCGCTGGCACATTTAATTCATATGATTACTACACCCGCACTATTAATAATGTAATTTATTACATGTTCCGTGGCAGTGCTTGGATGATATCTGATACATTAGAATTAAACCCCGCCCATTATTTTTTGGGTGGGTTTACTAGTTCTGCTCATGGATATTATGAGGGTGGCGGTGGTTGGAGTGGAAAAATTACTGTGACTGGATAAAAAAGACCCATCTCCCGCAAGGGGCTTTTTTATTCCTAATACTATATCTTCTAAAAAAAAAGACCCTCCTGGCCGATATCACTGACCAAGAGGGCGAAGTGGATTGAAAATTAGTTTGGATTACTGACTTATCCGTTTAAGCTGAGGTTTTAGCCTTAAGCCACATCGTCTTTCTGTTGGACCACCCTCGCATAATTTTTCTGCCCAAGAGCGAGGGAGGGAAATCGCATCCCCATTTATGTGGTATTGTAACTCAGCATTCGATTCAGTAATCGACTATCCATTGGTTCAGCCTAGAGCGAGAACCTAAAACTAATAAGGATGTGTCTCTGCCATTGGACTACCCCTTTAAAAAATTAAAAAAAGTAAAGGGGACAGGAATCGAACCTGTACTATGCATCCTATGTTTAATCTGAGCCTAAGTCTAAGCCTACGCTCTTTTAAATAAATGCCTTCGGCTTATAGCCGATTTTAGGCCATTCATCCCTTATTTATCCAAGAATATAGTCGAAGATCGCATCCCCAACCTTCTTCTCCTTGGCTTCAATGGCATTCGCCTCTTCCCGTGCCACCTTCACCGCATCTCGTAGCTTCGACACACGATTCAACATCGCTGTGCGGTCGTCTGCCGATAAAGCCCCAGAAAACTTCAAATTGTCAAATGTGCCAATCACCACATCCTCAAAATACATTTCCACTTGAGCCGGATGCTCTTTCGTGGCCTCATATTTCACATGATGCTGCGGCGTTTTCTTCGTCTTCGTCGTAACCCGCTTCTCCGAAACATAACAACCCGCATCCTGCGAATATGTCCAATTCTCCCCAGGGTCCAACGTCGGAATTGTGCCGATCAACGTATGCAAGTCAATCAGTTGCTTGTCCAAAAACAACAGATTCGTCGGCGGCATACCTGCCAACACTACCTTGCCATCCACCTTTACATCAACCTTCACCTCGCAATTTGCCACGTCCTGAGTCGCTGTCAGGTCCAGCAAATTCACCATGTAGGCCCGCACTTCCTGTAAAATATCCTTCGCCTTCACCTGCACCTTCTGGAAATCGTCAGGAACTGTTTCCCCCTCATCATCCTTGGAGGTGTATTTCTTCGATAAACCAACAAATAATGCCGGTTTCTGTATCTTGTGATATACAGCCGTCTTGTCCTTCTCGACTGCCGTTTTCTTCCCCGTCAATAACGCATTGATTTGACATAACTTGGCCATCTGAAACTCCTTACGTCTGATAAACTTGAACCTTAGTCTGAACCTGAAAACAGAATCATATCACAGAAAAAAAAGATGTCAAGTGCCAAAAAAGAATTTTTTAAGAAGCATCGCCGTTTTTGATAAAACCATGCCAACAACATCCACTAGTTAGTAATATAGAATAAGCACCCGGTCCTGTAAATGTCAAATCTTCCAAGGATGTCCCCTCATAATACCATCTTCCAGGTTTTGGCTCCAAATTATCAGAAACCCTTGGTGCATTGCGTGGATTCGCAAACCAACACATTACATAATGGGCTCCACATACCCCTTTCTTGCCATCTTCCTCAAAAATTTCTTTTCCCTCCGCACATTTCGGACATTGAAACATCACCCCCTGGGCCTTTTCTATGCTGTCCGTTCGATGACAACTACCATCTGCCTTCACATCCTCCAAAAAACATGCATCTAAATCTGTTAATCGCATTTGTGCTCCGGTTGTAATACCCTATACTCCGCATCTGGTCTTTTCTTTATAGAAAATAACCCTAATGCCTTACGAGCATCCCTCTTCTCAGGACTTTTCATCAAATGTAATTGTCTCAACATATTCATTTCCGCAGCAGATGTTTTGGGACCATACCATTTGTTGCCATCTATCAACCTGTTGCCTTCTGGAGTAAATAATATAATAGGCTTAGGAACATCCCCTATCTTTTCTCGTAACGCCTTAATACAAGGCTCAATTAAATCCTTTAACTCAGCAGACCAAAAGGAAATTGCATATATAGGTCGCCCATCATACTCAATTTCTGCACAACGTCCCTCAATCCCTTGATTTTCTCCCTCGCTAGGATATCTCATTTCTCCATGAGTCGTACTCCTCAGTTTTATTCGCAAACCTCTATTATCATAAATAAAAGTAAAACCACCTGTTGGCTTATATTTCTGGTTTTTTTCGTCTGGAAATGAATATAAATCATCAGGGGAAATATGCCCCTCAGGAACCATGTCTTCATTTTGTTCAAACCACGTTCTGAAATTCATCTTCTATGCTCCGGTTGTAATACCCGATCCTCTGCATCAGG
This sequence comes from Pseudomonadota bacterium, assembly GCA_023229365.1. NCBI lineage: Bacteria > Pseudomonadati > Pseudomonadota > Pseudomonadota bacterium. Next base: position 4,216 of record JALNZK010000174.1, read on the forward strand.
CCGCTTCTTCATAGAAAATAAGCCAAGTTCCTTGCGGGCAGCCTTCTTCTCAGGACTTTTCATCAAATGTAATTGTTTTAATAGGTCTATGTCAGCATCAGATATCTTTGGACCCTGCCATTGCGGCTGCCCCTTGTCGATAACCCTGTTCCCCTCCGAGCTAGACACAACTATCGGTATTCCTATGGTGCCTATCTCTGCTCGTATGGCTCGCACACAAGGATCAACCAATCTGCCCAATAATTCTCTTTTCCCCCAAAATGTTATCAAAAATATGCGTTGCCCTCTTTTGCCGTAATCTATTTCAGCACAACGCCCCTCAATACCAAAGTGCTCATATGATCTGTCATTAAACTCTGCCTTTCTTAAATCACCATGAGTATCATCCCTGTCCGTAGTTAATAAACCATCCTCATATGAATAAATAAATGTGAAACCGCCCGTTGCCCAATATGGTTGCTCCGGTGCAGATGTCCACAAATCATCAGGACTTACATATCCAAAACTAAGGTCCAATTCTTGTTCTAACCATAATTTAAAATTCATATACTGTATGTAGAAATTTTTCCCCGGATTTTTTTGGAGCCCCATTTATATAGATTTTTTTAGATATGGCAGAATATCAAAAGGTTATGGAGTTAAATTTTTTGAAACATGTTAAAAACAAAGGGGTGGTCGTAGAAGCCCCTATAGGGGGAGTAGGGACTCCGATTTTTATAGGAAAATAAAATTAATTTCTGTATTGTTCTTTAATGTACAGGAAAACTATAAAGCAATCCTGTATACCAATGGTGTAGCCCCCGTGGTTGCGGGGGCTACGGTTGCCGCTGGGTCTACCACCCTACGCCACAGCCAGGGCGGCGGCCACCCGCTCGGAGTAGCTGGGCTTGGTGGGCTTGGTGGGCTTGGCCACCCTCACCCCATCGCCCCTGATCTCTTGGGCCTTGACGTAGTAGCGTGCCGTGCCCTGTGCCCTGCCGATGTCACGGGTGCCCACGCCCTTGCCGATGATGATGTACTGTCCCAAGTAGTAGACGGCGAACCGCCACAGCTTGCAGCCCGTCTGCTTGGGGCTGAGCAGATAGAGGGTGTGCTCCTCCACTCCCTTGAGAGTGTGGGGCTTGAGGGTACGCACCAAGTAGCTACGCAGGTGACGGGGGGCATTCGATACGACTTGCATGATTGGTCTCCAGACTAAGGGTTGTGTTCGCACTACACCCGTTCAATGTACAGGAAAACTAATTGATTATGATTGAGTACAAACGAAAGCCCCCCGCTCACCTCTAAGGCAAGCGGGGGGCAAGCGGGGAGACTAGGCCGCTTTCTTCTGTTGGATGTTGACGATGTAGCTCAGTAGCTTACCGATCTCCTTCCACCGTCCGGTGCCCGTCTCGGCGGCTTTCCGTCCCTTCTGCACAATCTCGGCGGCGGAAAGGGTGTTGATAGCGAAGGCCGAGCCGATGGTGTCCAAATCGTGGGCCGTGTGCTGCATCATCCACGCCATACCCTTGATGAAGTCGGCCTGCAATGCGGCTTCCTCCACCTCTCCATCGGGCCGGGCGAAGTAGTTGACGAACCACGACACGACTTCCTTGAACGACTTGCGGTTGTTGACGGCGTAATACAACCGAAGGAAAGCGGCGGGGTTGCGGGTGGTGCCCAAGGGTGCCCGACCGTGGGCCTCATACAGGATGCCGATGCCTGCCCTGATGAGGGTATTGTGGACAAACAACTCCGGTTCGTCGCCGTTGTTCTTACGGCATTTCATGGCCGTGTTGGGTGTCACCTTCAGGCGGTTGTTGCTGGCGAGGAACATGGCCACCTTATCGGTGACAATCTGGACACGAATCCAGATGGGGGTGCCGTCGATCTCATAGTTGGGGTGGGCCTCTCCCATCCACTTCCATCGGTGCCCACCGTCAACGATGTGAAACTTGTTCCCTTCCTTGCAAGCGAGCAAGCAGCCCACCTTCTCGAAGTCGAACTGGCCACCGGGCACCTTGCGGTTGGCGGATTCCCGTTGATAGTTCGTATCAACGAAACAAGCACCGGCGAGGACTTCGGCGTAAACGCCATTGAGGGACACAACGATGTTTCGCAATACTTTCGATGTCTTCAACATAGCACAGTCTCCAAACTAGGGGTTCAATGAGTGTCTGGACTCTTCCGAAAGGAAGATAAGTCTCTGCATCTCACTGGTCCAATGTACAGGAAAACAAATCAATTAGTTTATAATTATGCCGACAAAAAAACCCGCTTGATGCGGGTTGCATTGCCCCAATGTACAGGAAAACTAATTCATAAACTATTGATATAAAAGAAAACCCCCGCATTTTATTGCGGGGGCTTTCCCGTCCGCTGTCTTATACGGCAAGGTTCAGAATCTTGCCCCCGGCCACGTCAAGGGCTTGCCGCAAGTCGGCAAAGCCCAAGGTCTGCGAGTAGCGGGTCAAGCCGTGGACAAAGCCCCAAGCGGTGTTGGGGGTGGCGTCGGCGGTATGCTCCCACTTCTCGGCATACTCCCAACTGCCCTTGATTGCCTTGAGGGTCAAGGCGGCAAGCCCCAAGCCCTTGACCTTCGCTTCCACGTCGTCATACGTGGCACCCAAGACGTGCCGCTTTGCGGCGGCAATCATTTCGGTCGTCTTGCTGGTGTCGGCACCCGTCCAGCGGTTCAGCCACACCCGCAAATCACGCAGGAAACCCGACAGGTTGCCGAAGTGTTTCCGCTTCATTTCGACCACATTCGTTGCCCCCCAGATGATGTGGTTGCCGCACACCCCTTCGTGGCAGAAGGCTTGGAACTTGATACTGGCCTTCCCCACTTCGGAGTTGCTGGCGATGATGCCCTTGAACAAGCCCCCGCCCCCGTTGCCGTCGTCGATGGATTGCGTGGGATTGACGAGGAACACGAAACTGTCACGGTCGCCCCGATACACACCGCTGGGGGCAATCGTTTCGCCCACTCGCACTTGTGCCCCACCCGTCATTCCGGGGATGAGGTCTGCCTCGGTAGCGGGGCGGCAACGGGTGTCGTCACCATTGGCGGGCCGTGCCGGGGGCACCTTCCAACCGCTGTCAACGGCGGGGGCGAGCAATTCGCACACTTGGCTATCCCAAAATCGGGTGTAGCCGTCACCCGTCACGGCACGTATTTCGGTGTGGCCGTTGCGGTGTAGCAAGACCTTGACCTTCTCGGGGTTGCCGTTCAAGCCGTGATTGAGGCAATCGGCGGCGAGGTTGGCAGGCAGGCCAGTGAGGTAATCGGCGGGGGCACCGATCAAGCGGCACAACTGGCTGAAGCCCCAATTCGTCGGGCGGGTCGGGTTGCCCTTCGGTCCCAAGATAGCCAAGTCGTCATCGACGGGGCTTGCCTTGAGTTGACCCAATTGGCACACCACTTCAGAGGAAGCGGCACGGTCGGCACGGGCTTTCGTGGCAAGCTCGTCCACGTTCCAAAACCGCTCATCGGCGGGGCGGGAAGCCCATTGACGGGAAGCTCTCATAATCTCGGACATGGTTCAGTCTCCAAACAGAAGGTTGTGGTTTCGCACTACACCATCCCAATGTACAGGAAAACTAAGATTAGCTTACCTGGATACATCTGCTGGATGCATCCCGCCAATGTACAGGAAAACTAATTTAATTTTACCTATGGATGGTTGGTATGTATCCCGCCAATGTACAGGAAAACTAAACCAAGATTATTCTACCCAATAGATAAGCCCCGTCAAGCGGGGCTTATCCGTGGCAAGTTGGGTGATCTACGCAACCCGTGTCAAACCCCTCCCGTGGAAGCAATCGACGGCATCCTTGGCGGGGAGCCACACTTCCACTTGGGCATCGGCTGAAATGGTGACGTACTTCGGGCCGATCTTGACGGAAACACTTGTGGGGTTGCCATCGGTGTAGCACTCCTCAACTTGCTGAGCGATGACACGGGCTTCAGCCAGGGGAGCAAGCCGCTGCTCCTTGCCCTTGCCATTCCAACCGCCAACCGGCGACCGGCTAGGCAAGAGGGCAGAGACAGGGTTGCTAAACTGATGCACTTCGGACACGGTGCCCCTGATATTGGGGTTGCCCTGCACTCGGCTGATGATAGTTCCAACTTGCAACTCTCGGGCATGAATTACGGCTGACATGGTTTTCTCTCCGGTCAAGGGTTGTGGTTTCGCACTCTGCCAGTCCAATGTACAGGAAAACTAAATCTATTTTTTTCGTTGCTGGTTCGTTGCTGGTTCGTTGCTGGTTCGTTGCTGGTTCGTTGCTGGTTCGTTGCTGGTTCGTTGCTGGTTCGTTGCTGGTTCGTTGCTGGTTCGTTGTTGGTTCGTTGCTGGTTCGTTGTTGCTTCGTTGCTGGTTC
>JALNZK010000175.1 GCA_023229365.1 Pseudomonadota bacterium
ATCGAGCTTCGCCTTCCCGGGTCCGAGACCCGCGCCAGAACCTCCGGCCAACGATCCACCGGACATTTAGCCTTCACCCCAGGTCAGGAGATCTGGAATCCGAGTCCGTGTCCGAATCCGAGTCCGAATCCGAATCCGAATCCGTGCCCGGATCGAAGACCGGCGGAGACTCGTCGCTGCACCCGGCCCCCGGCCCCCACGCCGCGAGCAAGGCCATGCAGAGCACCGTGCGATAGGCCATCGTTCTCCCCTCCTCTTCACGAGGTCGCTTCCCGACCGCGCGCTTCGTCGCGCGGTCATTTTACCCCAACCAGTTGCAAAAGCGGTGAGTTTCGTTCGACAATCGGGGACGGCGAAAGCGCCGCAGGCGCCGAGTAGCCGAGAGCCCGAGTCGCGACCACCTCTCTCGAACGATCGCAGTAGGGAGGAAGGAGGTCCGTGTGCAGATCAACCGCGTCGTGCCCGGCTGTTTCCACGTCGAGATCGGCGAGCGCCGCGCCCTGCTCGGTGCGCCGCCGGAGTCGATCAAGCTCCTCCTGCGGGCGGGGCTGCGCGCGCCCACGGTCGGCGTGCTGCCCGACGTCGCGTACGTCGAGGGCGTCTCGCAGGTCGCCCTCGAGTTCCTCGCGTACTGGTACGTCTTCTTCGAGACAGGCGGCTGGAGCCGCCCGTTCCGCGTCGTCGGCACGCGCCGCATGTGCGAGCGCGTTCGGCAGATCCTGTCGATCACGCTGCTCGGCCCGACCCGCGAGCAGCTCAAGGGCTGGAAGCTGTCGCGGACGCGCATCGAGACGCTCACCCGCATGATGGATTACCTCGCGATCCGCCGCGACGACCGGCGCCTCGCGATCGACGACCTGTTCGAGTTCGCCGCGTTCGAGGACGCGGGCGACGGCGCGGTGCCGCTCTTCGGCGCGGACGACCTTGCCGCGACCGTGAAGCGCCTCGGCGACAACCGGTTCGAGATCGAGAGCGGCGGCCGGCGGCGGACCGTCGATCTCGCGTTTGAGGGCGAGCAGCTCCCCCTGCTCGCGGATCCCCCGGACGAGCTCGAGATCCCGCAGGTGCTCCGGGTCAAGCTGCTCGGCAGCTACTCGGGTTTCGATCCCGGAGGCCCCACCACCGGGATCGTGCTGTGGGTGAACGGCAACGCGTTCCTCGTCGACGGTCCGGTCGGCACCTCCGCCTACCTGCGGCGGCTCGGCGTCCCGAAGTCGGATCTGCGGGGCGTCATCGTGTCGCACGTGCACGACGATCATTGCACGCTGATCGACATGATCCTCTCCGAGCAGCGGGTCAACATCATCACGACGCGGGAGATCTACGAGTCGATGCTGATCAAGATCTCGTGCGTCCTCGGCGAGCCGCTGGACCAGATGCGCGGCTACCTGTCTTTTACCGAGGTCGTCCCCGGCAAGTCGGTCGCCATGTACGGCGCGAAGTGGGAGTTCTTCTACGCGGTGCACACGATCCCGACGATCGGCTTCCGCGTCTCGGTACGCGGCCCGGACGGAGGCGACCACACGGTCGTGTACTCGAGCGACACGATCCACTTCGAGGAGCTCGAGAAGATGCGCATGGCCGGAGCGATCTCGGCGCAGCACGCGGAGCGGATGAAGAACCTCGTCGGCGGCGGCGAGCGGCTCGCGATCGTCGACGGCGGGGGCCGGCCGATCCACGGCGTGCCGTCGGACTACACCGCGATCGCGAAGGCGCACCCTGAAACGGAGCTCCTGTTCTTCCACGTCGCGCCGGAGAAGGTGGCCGACGGGCCGTGGGGCGTCGCGACGCCCGGGTGGTCGCGGACGCTGCTGCCCGGGGCGAGCCTGCCGCAGCCGCTCGTCCTCAAGATCCTGAAGACGCTCAAGCTGCTCGAGATCTCGGATCAGGCCTGGATCAACGTGCTCCTCTCGCAGGGCCGGGTCGTCGAGGTGCCGCGCGGCGTCGAGGTCGTGTCGCAGGGCCAGGCGGGCGACAGCTTCTACTTCGTGCTCGCCGGCAGCCAGGAGGTGCTCGACGCGAGCGCCGATCCCCCGCGCCTCCTCGCGGTGCTCGAGGGCGGCGACTTCTTCGGCGAGATGTCGATCATCCTCGAGGCGGAGCGGAACGCGACGGTGCGAACGCTCTCCCGATCGCTCCTCTTCGTGCTCCCGGGCGATCTGTTCCTCGAGTTCGTCGAGGCGAACGACCTCGCCGAGAAGTTCGAGCGGATCTGGCTCGGCCGGTCGATCATCTCGAAGGTCCGGATCTTCCGGAACCTGCACCCGCACGCGAAGCACGAGCTCAGCCTGCTCTCGGTGCCGCAGACGTTCGACCAGGGCGCCTTCGTCATGCGCCAGGGCGGCAAGGCGGACGGGTTCTACATCATCACGCGCGGCATCGCCGAGGTGATCCGCCGCGATCGCCAGGGCAGGGAGACCATGCGCACGCAGCTCAAGAAGGGCGACTTCTTCGGCGAGAACGTCGCGATGGGCTACCGCGACAGGCGCAACGCCTCGGTCGTGGTGAAGTCGGAGACGCTCGAGACGCTCCGGCTCTCGGGCGCGGATCTGCGCCGCTTCGCGGCCGGCGCGCCGATCCTCCGGCACGAGCTGCACCTCGCGATGAAGCAGCGCGGCATGATCGAGATCCCGAGCGAGGGGGAGGAGGGGGGCTAGGCGGACTACTTCGTCGTGTCGTCGAAGGCCATGGTCTTGCCGACCTTGTGCTCGACGTCGATCCGGGCGAACACGATGGTGATGTCCTCGAGCAGCTGCAGCCTCGGATCGCCCTCCACCGTGCCGACGCGCGTCACGTAGCCCAGCACCCGCGCGTTCGTGAGCTTGATGGTGTAGACGACCTCCTCCTCGCCCGCCCCGTTGCGCTGGACGAAGCTGATCACGACCTGCTTGAGGAGCTCGTTCGTGACTAGCGCCTGGAGGAACTGCGGCGCGGACGGGCCGAGCGCCTTCGTGATGACGATCGGCTTGTGCTGTCTCTTTCCGGTGGCCGCGCCGGTACCGGCGTCCGTCGGCGAGGTGACTTCGTACCGGAAGTCGACCCCCTTCATCGCGTCCTTCCAGGCAGCCTGGGTGCACTCGGCCCTGAACTTGCCCTGCTTGCCCCCATCGACCACGACGTAGAACTCATACGAGGCCGACGCCGAGAGCGGAATGACCGACAGCGCGAACACGACGGCGATCATCGACAGTCTCTTCATCTTTCCCTCCTCTGCCTTCTCTAGGTGATCGGCTCGAGGCGCGCCGTGAAGTGCCGCAGCCACGGCGCCTGCTCGACGATCCTGTAGCCCTTGAGCTTGACCGCGCGCTTGGCGACCGCGGCGATCACCTCGGCCACGTAGTCGATGTGGCTCTGCGTGTAGACGCGCCGCGGCAGCGCGAGCCGCACGAGATCGTTGGTGGCGGGCAGATCCGGGCCGTTCTCCTGCGTCCGCCCGAACATGAAGGTGCCGATCTCCACCGCGCGCACGCCGCCCTCGAGGTACAGCTCGCACGCGAGCGCCTGCCCCGGGTACTCGTGGGGCGGGATGTGCGGGAGGGCGGCCCGGGCGTCGAGGTACACCGCGTGCCCGCCGGCCGGCCGCACCGTGGGCACGCCCGCGGCCCACGACTTCTGGGCGAGGTACTCGGCGGTGCGCACGCGGTACCGGAGGTAGTCCGGCTCGGTGACATCGAGCAGCCCCTGGGCGAGCGCCTCGAGATCGCGGCCCGCGAGGCCGCCGTAGGTCGTGAACCCCTCGGTCAGGATGAGGCTCGTGCGGCACCGGAGTGCGAGCTTGTCGTCGTTCATCGCGAGCAGGCCGCCGATGTTGCCGAAGCCGTCCTTCTTGAGGCTGATCGTGCACCCGTCGACGAGCCGGAACATCTCCTTCGCGATCTCCCGGGGGTGGCGGTCCGCCTGCCCCTGCTCGCGGACCTTGATGAACCAGGCGTTCTCGGCGAAGCGGCACGCGTCGAGGAAGAGCGGCACGCCGTGCTTGTCGCACAGCGCCCGGGTGGCGCGCAGGTTCGCGAGCGACACGGGCTGGCCGCCGCCCGAGTTGTTGGTCACGGTCGCCATGACGAGCTTGATCTTCTTCCCGTTCGCCTCGAGCGCCTTCTCGACCGCGTCGAGATCGAGGTTCCCCTTGAACGGCATCTCGAGGTGCAGCTCGCGCGACTCGGCGCACGGCAGGTCGAGCGCCTCGGCGCCCTGGAACTCCACGTTGGCGCGCGTCGTGTCGAAGTGCGTGTTGTTGATCACGACGTCGCCCTTGGCGAGCAGCTCGCCGAACAGGATCCGCTCCGAGGCGCGCCCCTGGTGGGTCGGGATGACGTGCTTGAACCCGGTGAGCTCGCGCACGACCGCCTCGAACCGCTCGAACGAGCGGGAGCCGGCGTACGACTCGTCGCCGCGCATCATCGCGGCCCACTGCTCGGCGGACATCGCCGAGGTGCCGGAGTCGGTCAGGAGATCGATGAGCACGTCGTCGGCGTGCAGGCCGAAGAGGTTGTAGCCGGCCTTCTTGAGCGCGGCCTCGCGCTCCGCGCGGGTGGTGAAGCGGATCGGCTCGACGACCTTGACGCGGTACGGTTCGATGACGGTGCGGTGCGGCATGTGCTCTCTCCTGGTTGTCTGGTCGAGGCTCCCGACGCAGTTGAAAACGTGGTGCACATCCCGTGACGGGGCAAGGGCGGGATCACTCCTTGGCGCCGATCGCGGTCAGGAACTCGAGCCGGAGCTGGTGGTCGTCGGCGAGGCAGCCGGCGTAGGCGGCGGTGACGACGCGGCTCCCGGCCTGGCGCACGCCGCGGACGACCATGCACAGCTGCTCGGCGTCGAGCAGGCAGGCTGCGCCGCGGGCGCCCAGGTGCTCCACGAGGGCGTTTGCCACGCCGCGGCCGATCTCCTCCTGCAGGATGAGGCGGTGCGCGAAGCAGTTCACGAGCCGCGAGAGGTTCGAGAAGCCGATGATGCGATCCCCGGGAAAGTACGCCACGTGGGCGAGGCCGTGGAACGGCAGCAGGTGGTGCGGGCACACCGAGTGGAAGTACATGTCCCGGATGACGACGAGCGACGGGGCGGAGCCTACCGGCGTCCCGCCCGCGAGGATGCTCGCCGGATCCCACTCGTAGCCGTCGAGCAGGTCGTCGAGCCACATCGACGAGGCGCGGAGCGGCGTGTCGAGCAGCTCCGGGTACGTCCCGGGCGATCTGCCGACGGCGCGGAGCAGATCCTCGAACGCCTTGGTGAGCCGGGCCTCTTTGTCCTCTCGGGAGCTCATCTCACACCGGGACGACGCCCTCGATCTCCGGGATCTCCTGCTTGAGCACGCGGAGCACCCCCATCTGGAGCGTGATCTGCGCGGACGGGCAGCCCATGCACGCGCCCTTGAGCCGCACCTTGACCTTGTTCCCCTCGAGGCCGAGGTACTCGATGCCGCCGCCGTCCATCGCCAGCGCGGGGCGGATCTTCTCCTCAATCACCTTCTTGATCTTCTCTTCGTCCATCGCGATCGCGTCCCTTCTTCCCCCAGCGGGCAGCGCCCCGCCGCGCGCCCAGGTAGCGATACCCGCGTCGCCCGCGGGTGTCAAGGAAGCCGGGCCGAGCGCGGATCCGATCCGCGTCCCCTTCTCGACGACAGACGGTACTGGTACAGTTTGGGAGATGGGCAGCATCATGTACGATCTGCTGCGGGTGCTTCCCGCGGTTTTCGTTGGCGTCACAACCGGCTGTACGTCGTCGTGTTCCGAGAATCACGGAGGTGAGATGGATGCGAGCACCGACACCGATACGGACACCGACGCTGACTCGGATACTGACTCGGACACGGATACCGACTCGGACACGGATACCGATGCCGATACCGATTCCGATACGGACACGGACACAGGGCCGCCGGACCTGGAATGGGACGGCGGCACGCCGATCCCCTGCGAGGGCGACGGCGGCCCCGACATGGTCTGCGTGCCGGGAAACACCTACCTGATGGGTTGCATGCCATACGACACGGAATGCGAGCCCGAGGAGTACCCGATGGTCGAGGTGACCCTAAGCCCGTTCTGGATCGACAAGTACGAGGCGACCTACGAGGACATTATCCCGTTTTTAAATAGTCTATTTGTTGGTTACGATCGGGGTGATCGATATATTTCAAAATCGAACCCCGACTCTGGTTTGCCGGACATCGAGCTGTGGGCGAGTTATTCGGAGGGTAGCCCACCGATCGCCCTGAACGACGCTGGGATGTATGAGTACGGTATTTCGTTGAGCCCGACGACTTGCAATCGGGGTGCAGACGCAGCGGCTGGTGGATTCTATTGGCTCGGCGCCAAGCTGTATTGCGAGTGGCGCGGTATGCGGTTGCCGACCGAGGCCGAATGGGAGGCCGCGGCGCGGGGGCAGACGAAGCTGAAGTACCCGTGCGCCTGGTACTATTTGCCGTGTTGGTATGGCATTTACGATTGTTGCACGACGTGGCCGATGGCGGAGTGCTACATGGGAACATGTGAGGACTGCTGTATTCCGTTGCAGGACAACTTGGCCGGAGAATGCGAAAGCCCCTTCGGTGTGCGGCAGATGTACGGCAACGCTTCGGAGTGGGTCCTGGACTGGCTCGTCGCTGACCATTCCGCGTGTTCAAGCGGCTGCACCGATCCCGCGCCGTTGACGGGAGCGTGGCCTCAGAAACCCATCAAGAAAGGCGGGGCGGTATCATCGCCTGCCGAATACACTAGGATCTCAGCGCGTACTTACCTCACGACATCTCCGGCTGACACAGGAGTCCGCTGCGTCCTCTCTCCGGTTTCCTTCGATGCCGTAGACGCCGGGCTGTAGCAAGGGGAGTCGGGAGTTGCCTCCCCGGGTTCTACCCGCTGTTCGACGCGGCCCGGGATCTCCGCGCCTACGATCGCCCTTCCCGCAGCCCCCGCTCGATCCAGCCGCCGCCGAGCACGCGGTCGCCGCGGTACAGGACGACGGCCTGCCCCGGCGCGACCGCGCGCACCTTCGCGTCGAAGAGGACGCGCAGCGAGCCGGACGGGCCGAGCAGCGCGGTCGCCGGCGCGGCGCGGTGGCGGTAGCGGATCTGCGCCTCGCAGCGGAACCGATCCGCCGGCGCAATGCCGCCCAACCAGCGGAAGCCGCTCGCCTCGAGGCCCACGCTCTCGAGATCCGCGGGATCTCCCGACAGCACGACGCGCCCGGAATCGGCCTCGACGCGGCACACGTAGGCGCGCCCGCCGAGGGCGACCCCGAGCCCCTTGCGCTGCCCGACGGTGAAGCGGTGGAGACCGTCGTGCCGCCCGAGGCGACGGCCGTCCGGCCCCACGATCTCGCCGGCGCGCGCGCGGCCGCCGAGCCTCCGCCGCAGCGCCTCCGCGAGCCCCGGCCCGTCCTGCGCGACGCACGCGTCCTGGCTTTCGGCCCGGTCGGCGTTCGCGAGCCTCAAGTCGCGGGCGAGCGCCCGGACCTCGGGCTTCCGGAGCCCGCCGAGCGGGAAGAGCACGCGCCGCAGCTGGTCGTCGCCCAGGCGGTGCAGGAAGTACGACTGGTCCTTGTCCGTGTCGGCGCCCCGGAGGAGCGCCGTGCCCCGCCCGTCGGGATCGGGCCCGGTTCGAGCGTAGTGGCCGGTCGCTATCCGCTCCGCGCCGACCTCGTCCGCGAGCGCGGCGAGCATCCGCAGCTTGATCCGGCTGTTGCAGACGACGCACGGGTTCGGCGTGCGCCCCCTGTCGTACTCGCGCCACGCGGGCTCGAGCACCTCCTCGAGGAACGCTGCCGCGCAGTCGACGGTCCTGTGCTCCGCGCCGAGCGCCCGGGCGACCGCGCGCGCCGCCTCGGCCTCGCGGCGTTCGCCGTCCTCCGCCATCACGAGCGTCGCGCCGAGGACGCGACAGCCGCGCCGCACGAGCAGCCCGGCCGCCGCGCTCGAGTCCACCCCGCCGCTCATCGCGACGACGACCGTCTCGCCGGATCTCGGCTCCAACTCAGGCGCCTCCCGTCTCCGCGCACCCGATGCTCCCGCGCCGAAGCCATTGTGGTACACTGCCCGAGGAGGAAAGCAAATGCGCTCGAAAATCGTCTGCGCCGCCGTGCTCGCCATCCTCTGTGCGCCGACGTGCGCCGAGGAGACGTCCAACGGCGTGGGCACCATCGACGGCGACGCGGATTCCGACGCCGACACGGACACCGACACCGACGCCGATTCGGATACGGATTCGGATACGGACTCCGATACCGACTCGGATTCCGACACGGACACGGACGCCGACACGGACACCGACACCGACACGGATACCGATACCGACACCGATTCGGACACCGACGCCGACTGCCCGTACCCCTGCTACACGCCCTCCGTGTGCGCGCTCGTGGGGGGCACCGAGCACGCCGAGTACGCCTGCACGACCGGTAACTGTTTAGCGGGATGATAGCACAGCCGACAGCGAGATCACGGCCGGAAGATGCTCGGCGGCGGCGCGCCGGACATGTGCGCGGCGACGGCCCGCGTGATGAAGTCGCCGAGGTCGAT
>JALNZK010000176.1 GCA_023229365.1 Pseudomonadota bacterium
AAAGGCGGCATTCGTACCTCGGCTACGTCAGCCCGGTCGAATTCGAAACCCTGGCGGAGAAGCAGGTGCCTGTGGCAGCATGAGAAAACTGTCCACTAAATCGGGGGAATCCCATACTGAGGCTCGGCATGCCCAAGGCGCACATCTTCTCTCTCATGCTTGCCCTGCTGTCAGGCGCATCCACAGCTTGCAGTTGCGAGGAGAAAAGCGAGGGCAAGCACGACTCCGGCACCGGTGTCCCGGACGGTTCCGACGGCGACACGGACAGTGATTCCGACTCGGATACTGACTCCGACAGCAACACCGATCCTGCGGATCCCGAGATCGACTGGGTGGAGATACCGGCGGGTAACTTCATCTTCGGCTCTCCGGTAGGCACACCGTGCCGCGGCCCGGGCCACGAAAAGGAAGTGCCGGTCATCCTCACGCACCCGTTCCTGATGTCGAAGTACGAGGTGACGCAGCGGCAGTGGACGGCGCTCGGCTTCGAGGCGCCGCACAACGCGCCGTTCTGCGAGGACTGTCCCGTGACGTTCATTGATCAGTTCGAGGCGATGGCGTGGTGCAACGCGCTCTCGGCGTTCGAAAGTCTCGAGGAGTGCTACGACCTTTCGAGCTGTTCGGGAACAATAGGGAGCGGTTGTCCAGACGGCGATTTCTTCCTTGGCGGGTGCGCCGTGGAGGAAGGGACGGGGGATCCGCTCCCAGACGTCTATCGATGCGCATCTCCGGTACGGAAGCACGTTTCGATGTACGACTGCGCGGGTTACCGCCTGCCAACAGGTCCCGAGTGGGAGTACGCGGCCAAGGCCGGCACGACGACCAACACCTACAACGGCGACATCACGGTGGACTCCGAGGGCATCTGCATCGACGAGCCGATCCTGAACGACATCGCCTGGTACTGCGACAACTCCGGTTTCGGCAACACGGACTGGACGGTCGAGAAGTACGACCTTCTCCGCGAGGTCGGCTTCAAGCAGCCCAGCCCGTTCGAGCTGTACGACATGCTCGGCAACGCGTGGGAGTGGGTGGACTATGTCTCCACCGGCGGCGGCATCGACTGGATCTACGGCGGCACCGGAGAAACGCTCACAGACCCAATGGGGCCAGGCGAAACGGATGACGTGCGTCGCGATATCCGCGGAGGTGCCTACAATACGCACGCTTGCCGTACTCGAGCGGCGCACCAGTTCGAAGCACATGGTGACGAGCGGCATGCCGTCTCGGGCTTCCGTCCGGTGCGTACATTGCCTTCGACCGCACCCGACACCGGACCGGGCGACTCGGGCGTGAAGTAGCGGGGCGCCGCCGATCGGCGCGTGGTAGAAAGGCGGTTGGAAATGAAGAGAAGAGCCCTGGAGATGACCGCAGCGCTCGTGTTGACCGGCGCGATCCAGTTCGGCTGCTCGGACGACGGCTCCGCTGGCAGCGACACGGACACCGACACGGACGCGGATTCCGACACGGGCACGGACACCGATTCCGATATCGATTCGGACAGCGATTCCGACTCCGACACGGACGGCGACGCCGACATCGATTCGGACAGCGATTCCGACTCCGACACGGACAGCGACGCCGACACCGGTTGCGGTGTCGTGGACAACTCGTGCTGCGACGGAGGGACCTGCGAGAGCGAGGATCTCGTCTGCACGAACTTCGACGGCACATGGTCAGGCCAGCCGGTGTGCGCTACGGAGTGCGTCGTCGATACGTGCGACGTGGAAGGATATCCGGATCAGATCTGCATGGACGTCTCATGGGACGTTCTCGGTGTCTGTGTCGACGATCCGGTGTCTTTTTCCGAGGAAACGGCGATGCCGGCCGACAACGCCTGCGCGCTCGCTCTGTTCGGTGACGGCGCCTTCTGTTGCCCCCTCGCGCTCGGCGGCGACGGGGCCGGCTGGGGTTCCGACGATCCGAGCTCGTGCAACGGCGTGGACATGACGGATCTCGAGATGCCGTCCGGAATCGGTGGCTATCTCCTCGCCGGTGTCGGCGTGTGCCTCGTGGGCTCGGGCGATCTCTATTACTGCGGCTCGCCCTGCGAATTCGAGAACAGCTGCGGTGAATACCACTCGTGTTACTCGCTCGATGGTGAGTACGGGGCGTGCTTCGAATACGCATCGTTCGGGTGAGTTGCAGGGGGGATAGGGGACGTTCCCAACTTTCACAACTTGACGAGGCGTGCGTCCGGACAATCTGGAGACAACCGAGACGGACGATTTGCAGCCTACGGCTTCCGCCCGGTCCGCACGCTGCCTTTGATCGTGCCCGACGCCGGGGCGGGCGATTCGGGCGTGAAGTAGTCCGGCGAATCGTCTCTCCGAATCGTCTCTAGGAACCTAGTCTCCCCACCCGGCGCGGGGTAGAATGGTCGCGTAACGCTTCTTCAGAGAGGAGAGTGCGCCATGAGATTCCTGACAGCTTTGATACTGGTGTCGTCCGCCGCGAGCCTCGCGACCTGCGGGGGGAGGACGGTGGCGGAGGTCGGCACGGCCGATGGGGACTCGGACAGCGATTCGGATTCGGACACGGACTCGGACACGGATTCGGACACGGATTCGGACACGGATTCGGACACGGATTCAGACACCGATTCGGACACGGATACCGACAGCGATACGGACACGGACAGCGATACGGACACGGACACGGACACGGATACCGACACGGATACCGATGTCGAGTACGGTGAGGCGTGCACGGCCGACGCCACCTGCCCGACGGACGCCTACTGCGGCGCCTACTTCGTCGACGAGATCGCGAGCGAGTGCTACCTGAGCTGCGTCGGCGACGCGACCCTGTGCGACGACACCGGGTTCCCGAGCTGCTCGGTGACGACCGGCGACCCGAGGTGCCTCAAGACCGCGGCGTTCACCGCGGCCACCTTCTCCTGCCAGATCGGCTCCTTCCAGGCCGGCAACAACGCGGCGCTCACCGTCACCGACTACGAGTACACGGGCACCGCGCTCCAGTCGTGCGCGGCGAGCACCGACGGCTCGTACTGGATTATGCAGTTCGCGGACCTCCCGGAGACGGACGTGCAGATCGACGTCCTCGTGATCTGGCCGGTCGCGAGCCACGTCGTCGGGACGGTCGCGGACGCCTACGTGCAGGTCAAGGAGCGGGCCTTCGACGGGACCACCGAGATCGACAACTGGATGCGCGCCTTCTGCGACCCGTCCGACACGGCCATCACGTTGACCGCGGCGCCGACGGCGGCGGGATCGGACGTCACCGGGTCGATCAGCTTCACCTCGACCGGCTGCTTCGCCTACAACGCCCAGTTCGCGCCCGCGAAGTAGGCGCCGGAAGACCGCTCACTCACCAGCGGCCGGCGCCTTCTTCCTGAGATCCGCGAGCCGCAGCCCTTCGATGGACAGGCTCACGGCGCCGAACGCGCTGCTCACGCCGATGTCGAGGAGCCAGCTGAACAGCGCGTACGCCGCGGCCGTCGCGTGATCGACGCCGTGGAGCGAGAGCGCAAAAGCGGCCGCCGCGTGGTAGACACCGACGTAGCCCGGCGCCGAGGGGATCGCCACGCCGAAGCCCAGGCAGGCGAGCAGCGTGAGCGCGAGCGACGGCGTGGCCTCGAGGTCGAACGCCTCGAGCCGGAACGCCATGCTGACGAGCGTCAACCCCCACAGCCCGGCCACCAGCGCGAGCGCGATCCCGAACGCCCGCGCGCTCGCCATCGTCTTGAGGCCTGCGGAGAACCGCACCCAGTTGGTCCAGAGGAACGCCTGGATCGGGCCCTTGGCTTCGCCGTCTGCCTCGCGCCACCTGCGGCGGGCGAGCATCACCACGACGGCGAGCCCGAGCACGACCACCCCTGCCGTGCCGAGCGCCGCGTTCCGCAAGGCGCCGGGGAGCGGGGCGAACTGGAGCGCGGCCAGCGCGATCGCGGCGACCATGCCCATGTCGAGCATCCGCTCGAGCGCGAGCGAGCCCACGACCGACGAGAAGGGGATGCCGCTGCCCTTGTGGACGGCCGCGCTGCGCGCCATCTCGCCCGCGCGGAACGGCAGGACGTTGTTGGCCAGGAAGCCGACGCAGATGTAGCGGTACGCGCCGAGAAAGTCGATCCGGCCGAGCGGCATGAGGAGGTGGCGCAGGAGGAGAGAGCGCAGCACCACGGTGCCGGCCCAGTACACGAGGATCGTCCCCGCGAGCGGCAGGAACCGGATGCGAGACGCCGACTCGAGCAGCGCGTCGAGATCGAAGTCGCGGTAGACGTACGCGAGCCCGGCGATCGAGAGCGCTACCCCCAGGACCGGTATGATGAAGCGGGTCGGGCGCTTCGAGCCCCGCGTCACAGGTGCCAAGTCGCTCTCCTCGGGGCGCCGCGTGAAGGGCGGAGCGCTGCTTGAATGCCCATCGGTGTTGCCCTATCATCCCATCGATGAAAGGCCAACACCAACCGAATTTCGACGTCGCGGTCGTCGGCGGCGGGAGCATGGGGACCGCCCTCGCGAAGCTCCTCGGCGACGGCGGCCGGCGCGTGGCGATGTGGGTCTACGAGGCCGAGCTCGCCGACAGGATCAACGAGACCCGCGCGAACGAGCTGTTCCTCCCGGGAGCGAAGCTGCCCGAGACCGTCGTCGCGACGAGCTCGCTCGAGCGCGCGCTCGACGGCGTCGGCACGGTGCTGAGCGTCATGCCCGCCCAGTTCGTGCGGAGCGTCTGGGCCGCCGGCGCGAGGCACCTCGCCGAGGGCGCCTCGGTCGTGAGCGCGTCCAAGGGCGTCGAGACCGGCTCGGCGCAGCTCATGTCGGAGGTGCTCGCCGAGGCGTTGCCCGGAGCGGCCGGGAGGCTCGCCTTCCTGTCGGGCCCGAGCTTCGCCAAGGAGATCGCGGCGGGTCAGCCGACCGCCGTCGTGATCGCCTCGGCGAACGCCGACCTGGCCGTGCGGATCCAGCAGCTCGTATCGACCGCGTCGTTCCGCGCGTACACCACCGACGACGTCGTCGGCGTCGAGCTCGGCGGCGCGCTCAAGAACGTCATCGCGATCGCGGTCGGCGTCGCCGAGGGGATGGGGCTCGGCCTGAACTCCCGGGCGGCCCTGATCACGCGCGGCCTCGCCGAGCTGACGCGCCTAGCCGTCTCGTGCGGGGCGAACCCGCTCACGCTCGCGGGGCTCGCCGGCATGGGCGATCTCGTGCTGACCTGCACCGGACACCTGAGCCGCAACCTCCAGGTCGGCAACCGCCTGGGGCGCGGGGAGCGCCTCGACGAGATCCTGGGGAGCATGCACATGGTCGCGGAGGGCGTGGCGACGGCGCGATCGGCGATGATCCTCGCGGCGCGCCGCGGCGTCGAGATGCCGATCTCCGAGGCCGTCACCAGGCTCCTCGACGGCGAGACGGCGCCGGCGGACGCGGTGCGCGAGCTCATGGCGAGGCCGCTGCGCTCCGAGCGGGAGCGCTAGCGGTTGGGCCAGTTCCTCAAGCGGCACGCCGTGTTCGTGCTGTTCCCGGCCGTCGTCGTGGCGATCGTCTTCCTCGGACGGATCGTGATCGCGTCGGCGACGCGCTTCGGCGGGTGGGGCGAGCAGTCGATCGTCGAGAGCTCGTTCGTCCTCGCCCGCGAGAAGGTGACGCGCATCGAGGAGGCGATCTCGCTGGCCGATCACGCGTTCTTCCGGATCGTCAACCCGCGCGACATCGACTCCGCGTGCGAGAGGTGGCAGCAGGCCGTCCACGCGAACCGGATCATCGAGGCGGCGGCCGTCGTCGACGAGGAGGGCGGGGTCGTGCAGTTCTTTCATCGCGACGCCGATCCCGCGCGGGCGCTGGCGATCTACAACCTGCTCGTCACGGACGTCGTCCCCTCGTTCGATCCGTACGACGCGCTGGAGCAGCACAAGCATATCCACCGGGCGATGGGCGACGGGTACAGGCTCGTCACGGCGCTCACGACGCGGTTCGAGGACCAGGACTACACGCTGTACCTGTTCTACGACACGCGCGAGATCGTGGGGGTCCTGTTCGACGGCCTGCTCGGGGACATCGGGCCCGAGCGCATCGCGAACGTCATTGACGACAACGACAGGCGCGTCTGGGGCGACGACCTGAGCCGCGCGGGCGCGTTCATCGTCGTGCAGAGGTTCCCGTCGTCGCTGTACAAGTGGCGGCTGCAGCTCGCCCCGCAGGCGGCCGCGTTCTACGCCGAGCAGGCGGAGCGGCAGCGGTTCTCCGAGTGGCTCCTCATCCCGCCGGCGTTCGCGATCATCGTCTTCGGGCTCGCGGTGCTGTACCTCGCCATGGTGCGCGAGCGCCGCCTGAACCGGCTGAAGAGCGAGTTCATCTCGAACGTCAGCCACGAGCTCAAGACGCCGCTCGCCCTGATCCGCATGTTCACGGAGCTGCTCTCGATGAACCGCGTCCGCGACGCGAACAAGGCGCGCCAGTACTACGAGATCATCCTGCGCGAGACCGAGCGGCTCACCGCGCTCATCGACAACGTGCTCGACTTCTCGAAGATCGAGCGCGGCAAGAGCGAGTACGAGTTCAAGCCGGTCAGGTTCGACAGGATCGTGGAGCCGGCGGTCGAGATGTACCGCCACCGCGCGGACGAGGCGGGCGTGCTGCTCGAGTACTCGGCCGAGCCCGATCTCCCGCTGGTGCGCGCCGACGGGGATGCCATCACGCTCCTGCTCATCAACCTCGTCGACAACGCGCTCAAGTACGGCGTGGGCACGGATCGCATCGGCGTCGCCCTCCGCGGCGACGCGCAGCACGTCTACCTCGAGGTGTTCGACCGGGGCGCGGGCATCCCGGCGCACCACCTCAAGCGGATCTTCGATAGGTTCTACAGGTACCAGGCGTCGGATCTCGACACGCACGGCCACAGGGGATCGGGCATCGGCCTGAGCCTCGTGCGGCACATCGCGAAGGCGCACGGCGGGCTGGTATCCGTCACGAGCACCCCGGGCGTCGAGACCCGCTTCACGGTCCGGTTCCCGGCCGCGAAGGGGGCGGAGGAGGCCACGTGAGCGCCATTCGGAACGTCATGAAGCGGACGGCGGAGTCGAAGTGGTTCCAGCGGACCATCACCGTCGTGATCCTCCTGGCCGGCGCCCTCGTCGGCATGGAGACCGACCCCGGGCTCGTGGAGCGCCACCAGACGCTCCTCCACGTGCTGGACCAGATCATCATCTGGATCTTCGTCGCCGAGATGCTCGTCAAGATGGCTGCCGAGGGCAGGAGGCCGTGGCGCTACTTCCTGGATCCGTGGAACGTGTTCGACTTCCTCATCGTCGCGACCTGCTTCATGCCCATCAACGCGCAGTACGTCATGGTGCTGCGGCTCGCGCGGCTCCTCCGGGTGCTCAAGCTCGTGCGCGTGCTGCCGAAGCTGCAGATCCTCGTCAGCGCCCTCCTCAAGTCGATCCCGTCCATGGGCTACGTCGGGCTGCTGCTCGCGATCCTGTTCTACGTCTACGGCGTGGCCGCCACGCTCCTCTTCGCCGGGAACGACCCCATGCACTTCGGCAGCCTCGGGATGTCGATCCTCAGCCTGTTCGGCGTGGTGACGATGGAGGGCTGGGTCACGATCATGGACACGAACCGGCTCGGCTGCGACCGGTTCGGGTACGAGGGGTTCGAGAGCCTGTGCGTCGCGCCCGAGGCGTTCCCGATCGCGAGCCCCCTCCTCTTCATCACGCTCATCCTGTTCGGCACGATGATCATCCTCAACCTGTTCATCGGCGTCATCATGAACGGCATGGAGAGCGCGCGCGAGGAGGCCGATCTCGCCGCCTCGGAGCGCCGCCGCAAGGAGGCGGGCGAGGGGGCCGTGCCCGTGTCCGACGCGATGTCGACCTTGCTGCGGGACATGGACGAGTTGCAGGGCAAGATGAAGCGGCTGCAGTATTCGGTGAAGCAGCAGGAGACCGCGCGGACCGAGAGGCCCCGCGCCGACGGCTGAGCTCCGATCGCGCCCGTCGGGAGCGTCAACTGCCCGCGTCGGCCTCGGTGCCGCGGGTCTTCAGCTCCTCGATCTTCTTCTTGAGCTGGCTCAAGGTGTCCTTGACCGTGGAGACGATCTCGTCCTGGTTCTTCCCGAGGTCGAGGGGCGTCTTCGGTTTGGGCGCGGGGCTCTTCTCCTTCGGCTTTCGGACGTCGCCGCCCTTGTCGCTCGGGATCGCCGGCGAAGGCGCGGTGTCGATCTCCTCGGGCTGCCCGTCGCCCGGCTCCGTCGCCGGGAGCGGCAACAGGGCCTGCGGCCCGACGACCGGCGGCGCGACCGGGGGCGGCACGAGCTGCGGCAATGGCGGCTGCGGCGCCCCGTGCTCGGGCCCGATCGCGAAGCACCACACCGCGGCCCCGCCTCCGCCGAGCAGGAGGAGCGCGCCTGCCGCGATCCCGGCAACCATCCCGCCCTTGCCCTTCCTCCTCTCCGCGGCGGCGGTCGGGGTCGC
>JALNZK010000177.1 GCA_023229365.1 Pseudomonadota bacterium
TCCGGCCAGAACGTCTATCCCTCGGACTACCGCTCCCCGTGCGAAGAGGCCTGTCAAAGTTCTTGCAGCGACTGAACAAGAGGGGAAGAAAGCGTCGAAACCGACGATCCCGCCGCCCCGCTACTCCAGGCCGATGTTCGACACGCTCACGGCGCCAGGCAACCGGGCGTTGCCGCGATCATTCGCGCGAGCTTCTCCCGCGCCTCGGGCGACAGCGGCGCCTCGTTGGCGCACATGTGCATCGCGGCGCAGGGCGGCGCCGGAGTGCCAGGCCAGGGCGTGTCGACCACGAGCCGCACAGGATGTGGGCCGGAGGCGTCGTAGATGTCGAAGGCCGAGTCCGATCTCGCTGGGGGCGAAACGCCTACGCGGCGTGCCGCGCTGAAATCTCGCCCGCCAGGCGGTCGATCGCCTCGTACTCGACCTGGTTCGGGACGCCCTTGGACATCACCGGCGTGAGCACCTCGACGTCGAGTCCGGACACCATCGCCGCGAGCTGCTCGACCGCCTTGCCGCCCCACCCGTAGGAGCCGATCACCGAGACGTACTTCGCCTTGGGTCGCAGCGCGTTGGCGAGCAGCGCGGCGTACGCGGCGCTCGGGTGTGGGCCGCCGAGCACGGTCGGCGTGCCGATGACCACCGTCGACGCGTCGACGAGAGCGCGCGCGAGCAGTCCGATGTCGGTCACCGCGAGGTCGAACACCTCGACGCCGACGCCGCGCTCTATAAGCGCCTCGGCCAGGCGCTCAACGAGGCGCCGGGTGCTCCCGTGCATCGAGACGTAGGGGATGACCGCCAGGTTCTTCGGCGCGCCCGACACCCACTCGCGGTACGCATCGAGGATCAGCGACGGCCTGGCGTGAAGCGGGCCGTGGCTCGGGGCGATCAACGCGATGTCGTAGCCGGCGAGCGTATCGAGGTGCTTCGCGATCAGCTTGCGAAACGGCATCATGATCTCGGCGAAGTAGCGCTTGGCCGCCTCGAGTACGCGCCCCTCGTCGACCGCGTACAGATCGCTCGTGGCGATGTGCGCGCCGAACAGGTCGCAGCTGAATAGGATCCGCTCCTCTTCCAGGTAGGTGACCATCGTCTCGGGCCAGTGGGTCCACGGCGTGTGGATGAACCGCAGGGTTCGGTCGCCGAGCGAGAGCCGCTGCCCGTCTTCCGCGAGAAGGAACCGATCGACCGGAACGCGCAACAGATCCGCGAGCATCGGCGCCGCCTTGGGCGTGCACACGACGCGGGCCTCCGGGTAACGCTCGAGCACCATCGGGATCGCGCCCGAGTGGTCCTGCTCCGCATGGTGCGAGACGACGTAGTCGATCCGCGGCACCTGCGCGAGCTGCGCGCGCAACGTGTCAGCCGCTGCGGCGTCGACGGTGTCCATGAGCGCCACCTTCTCGCTGCCGGTGACGAGGAACGCGTTGTAGCTCGTGCCGTCCGGCAGCGGGATCAGCGAGTCGAACATGCGCCGGTTCCAGTCGATCGCGCCGAGCCACCGCACGCGATCCGTGATCTTCCTGGTTTCCATCTTCAGCTCCTTTCGGCCTCGGTACGCCGCGCGCCATCGCGGTAGCCCTTGTAGTGCTCGTCGACCTCCTCCTCGTACCGGTGGGTGAGCATCGTCGCCGGGTCGAGCGCCGGGCAACTGGCGATGGCGCCCACCGGGAGATCGGTCACGACGGCCGACTCCTCGATCCGTATCTCGCGCACGAACTGCGGGAGGAGCAGGACCTGGCGACCGTCCCCGATGGAAACGACCACGTAGCGAATCGACCAAGTCTCCTCGTCGACGATGAAGTCCGAGATGCGGCCGACGACGAAATCGTCCGCACGCAGAACGAGCCCGGTTACGACCTTGGTCGTGCGCAGGTGCGGATCGAACGGCTTGCCGGCGGAGTTGACCGGCTCGAAACCCGGCGCGAGGAACGCCTCCGGTACTGAGGCGAGCGCCTCGCCGGCCAGGTCGACCGCCCAGTTGTGCCGGGCCTTGCGCTCCGCGCGTCGTTGCACCGCGATCGGCATGTCGGTGTCCGGCCGCGGGCTCCCCTTCACCTGCTCCCGGGAGAGCGCAACGCGGAGCTCGCGCCGATCCGCCAGCACCTCGGTCACCGCGGAGGTCGGCAGCAGCACTTTCCTCCCGGGAAGCCACCGCGCAGTGTCGACGACGACGTACCGGATCTCCCACGCCGCATCGTCGAAGTACAGCTCGCTCACCTTGCCGATCTCCCCGTCGCTCGCGCGGACCGTGAACCCGGTCAGCGCCCTCGCGCTCCTGAAGTTTTTCATGACTTCCTCCCTTCGTTTGCAAACGACCAACCCGTTTTCAGCCCCACCGCGAACCAGGTGAGCGCGGCGGCGCCGGCGACGAACACCGTATCGCCGAGCATCCGCAGCCAGCGCAGCGTCTCGATCGTCGGCTGCTGCAGGAACTCGGCGCTGCGCGCGAACCAGAGCCCCGGGTCGATGCTCGCCGCAGCCTGCGCGAGGCCGATGGGCAGGAGGCTCACGAGCACCATGAGCGCGAGCCCGCCGTTCATCGCCCAGAACGCGATCCGGAGCGGGCGCTCCTTCCACTCGCCGTCGGGCCCGAGGCGCCGCAGCACGAGCAGCATCAGCCCGAGCGCGAGCAGACCGTAGACGCCGAACAGCGCGGTGTGCGCGTGCACCGGCGTCGTGTTGAGTCCCTGCATGTAGTAGAGCGCGATCGGCGGGTTGATGAGGAACCCGAAGACGCCCGCGCCGACCAGGTTCCAGAACGCGACCCCGAGGAAGTAGCGCACCGGCCAGCGGTACTTCTCCATCCAGGCAGCGCCGCGCGACAGCTTGTACGTCTCCCACGCCTCGAAGCCGACGAGCGCGAGCGGCACTACCTCGAGCGCGCTGAACGTCGCGCCGACCGCCATGATCGAAACCGGCGTGCCGCTGAAGTAGAGGTGGTGGAACGTGCCCGGGATGCCGCCGACAAGGAAGATAGCGGTGGCGAAGAGCGTCGCCGTCGTGGCGGTCGCCGCGCGGACGAGGCCCAAGCGCGCGAAGATGAACGCCATCGCCGCGGTCGCGAACACCTCCATGAACCCCTCGACCCAGAGGTGCACCACCCACCAGCGCCAGTACTCCATCACCGAGAGGTGGGTCTTGGCGCCGTAGAAGAATCCGGTGCCGTAGAACAGGCCGATGGCGACGGCGGAGCCGGCGAACAGGAGCACGAGCTGCCGCATCCCGTCGCGCCGGGTGAGTGCCGGCCACAGGCCGCGCAGCATGAGGACGAGCCAGAGGACGAGGCCGACGAACAGGGCGATCTGCCACGCGCGGCCGAGGTCGACGTACTCGTAGCCCTGGTGCCCGAACCAGAATCCGGATTCGCCGGTCATGTGGCGCTGCACGGACATCCATTCGCCCGCGAGCGAGCCGAGCACGACGAGCACGAGGGCGCCGAACAGGGCGTTCACGCCGAGCCGCTGGAAGCGCGGCTCGCGCCCCCCGACCGCCGGCGCGAGGAACAGCCCGGCGGCGAGAAACGCTGTCGCGATCCAGAACACGCCGAGCTGCACGTGCCAGGTGCGGGTCACCGCGTAGGGGAGCCATTTCGAGAGCGGGATCCCGTACAGCGAGTTGCCCTCCACGGTGTAGTGCGCGGTGACGACTCCCGTGGCGACCTGGAGCAGGAACAGCCCGATGACGACCGCGGCGTACTTCCATACCGCCCGCATCGACGGCGTCAGCTCGATCGCGAGGAGCGGATCCTTCGTCGCGGGCTCGGGGGGCGGCTCGCGCACGTCGCGGAACCGCTTGTACCAGACGAGCGCGCCGATCCCGGCGACGAGTAGGACGATGCTTACCATCGACCACATGATGTTCGCCGACGTCGGTCGGTTGCCCACGAGCTCCTCGTGCGGCCAGTTGTTCGTGTAGGTGACGTCGAGCCCCAGACGCTCGGTCGTGCACGCCCAGGAGGTCCAGAAGAAGAACGCCGTGAGCGCGGCGCGATCCGCGGGCTCGGGCACGGCGTCGCCGTGGAGCGCGTACGAATCGCGCAGCTCGTCGAGGGAGGGGTCGCCGCCGAACAGCGCGTCGTAGTGCGCCGCCGTCTTCGCCATCGCCTCGGCGCGCGCCGCGGTGACGGTCAGCGTCTCGGTCGCCGTGTCGTAACGGTTCGCCCGCAGCTCGAGGCGCAGCCGCTCCTTCAGCCCCGCCTGCTCCTCGGGAGAAAGCGCGGCGAACGGCTTCCCGTGCCGCGCTGCCGCGTACCCATCGAGCAGCGCAGTCGCCTCGCGGTGCAGCCAGTCCGCGGACCAGTCCGGCGCCTGGTAGGCGCCGTGCCCCCAGATCGAGCCGATCTCCTGCCCGCCGATGCTCTGCCACACGCGCTGGCCGCGCAGGATGTCGTCGTGGGTCAGCAGCTGCGTGCCGTCCGCGGTCACGACGCGCGCCGGGATCGGCGGCGCCTGCCGGTACACCTCGCGGCCGAACAGGCCGAGCACGCTGAACGCGCCGACGAGCACGAGCGCGAGCGCGATCCAGAGCTTCCGGGTGTCACTCATGGCTCGCCTCCTCGGCGGCGCGGGGGAACAGGACGTAGTTCTCGAGGTGGATATGCCGCATCAGGTCGGCCTCGAGCCGCGCGAGGCCGCGGTACAGCTCGCGCCAGCTCGCGCACGCCTCGGGAGGCGCGACGAGGTCGTTCGTGAGCGCGCGCGTGCGGCGCAGGTTCTCGCCGTGGTCCTCGTGCTCGAGCATCATCACCTTCATCGGCATGTGCGCCGTGGCGCCGCGCCCGGCGCGGATGAGCGGGAACAGGATCTGCTCCTCCTTCGCGAGGTGGCTCTCGACGGCGGCGCCGATCGACTCGAGGTGCTCCACCAGGCCGCGCGGGCACGACGGCTTGTCGGCGTGCACCTGCTCCACCCGGCGCGCCAGCGCGATCAGCGCCGGCACGTCACGGCGCAGGGCAGCGTGGTACCGGTCGAGGATGTGGTCGATCAGGGCGTCGAGCGGACGGACGCGCCAGTCGACCTCCGCCTCCGGTCCCGCCTCCATCTGCGCGAGCTCGGCGCGAACCACGGCGGGATCGACCCCCGCCTCGGCGCACGCCTCGTCGAGCGGTCTACGTCCGTGGCAGCAGAAGTCGAGCCCGTAGCGGAGGAAGACCTTTGCTGCGGCCGGTTGTGTCGTCACGAGGTGCTCCAGGGTCGCTTGGGGTTCGCTCATGGTCGTGTTCCTCCCTCCCTCGCCTCTGGAGCAAGGTCGGTGCCAAAACGTATTATTAGGGACTGCAGCTAGTTAACGCGGTTGATGTAGTATTTACATCTGTCGCGATGTTGTCATATACACATCCCTGATGTATGCTTCACATCGTGGATCAGCTCGACACCCTGGTCGCCATCGCCCACGACCTCGCCTCCTCGGCAAAGGCGGAGGAGCGCAATCAGAGCCTGCTCGTCGCGTTGCGCCGCGTGATTCCGTTCGACGCAGCGGCGCTGTTGCGCCTCGACGGAGAACAGCTCGTCCCAACCGCGACGTTCGGGCTACGGCAGCCGGTCCGCGGCCGTCGCTTCTCGATGCGCGAGCATCCGCGGTTGGAGATCATCTGCAACTCCGAGGCGCCCGTGCGCTTCCCCGACGATACCGCCTTGCCGGATCCGTTCGACGGGCTGCTCGCGGCGGACACCAACGCCACCCTGCGCATCCACTCCTGCCTCGGCTGCGCCCTCCGAGTGCACGGCGAGTTGCTCGGCGTGCTCACCGCCGACGCGCTCGATCCCCGGGCGTTCGACGGCGTCGACATGCGTTTGCTCACCGCCGCCGGCGCGCTCGCGGCCGCCGAGATGAGCACGAGCTCGCTCATCGACGCGCTGGCGCGCACCGCCGAGCGCCAGGGGCGGATCGCAAGGGATCTCATGCGCGACGCGCTCGTCCTCACCGGCAGCCAGATTATCGGCACGAGCCCGGAGACCGAAAGGCTGCGCCGCGAGATCGAGCTCGTCGCCCGCTCCGACTTCACCGTGCTCGTCACCGGCGAGACCGGCGTCGGCAAGGAGCTGGTCGCCCGCGGGGTGCACAACGCCTCGCTGCGCGCCGAGCAGCCGCTCATCTACGTCAACTGCGCAGCGCTCCCCGAGACGCTCGCCGAGTCGGAGCTGTTCGGCCACGCGAAGGGCGCCTTCACCGGCGCCGGCGCCGACCGCGCGGGGAAGTTCGAGGTCGCCGATGGCGGCACGCTGTTCCTCGACGAGATCGGCGAGCTACCGCTCTCGGTGCAGCCGAAGCTGCTGCGCGCGCTGCAGGAGGGGGAGATCCAACGCGTCGGCACCGACCGCGCGATCTCGGTCGACGTACGCCTGATCGCGGCAACCAATCGCGTCCTCGGAGAGGAGGTGAAGGCCGGCCGCTTCCGCGCCGACCTGTTCCACCGTCTCAACGTCTACCCGCTCGCCGTGCCGCCGCTGCGGGAGCGCCGCTCGGACGTCCCGCTGCTTGCCGGCTACTTCTGTGATCTGGCCCGCCGCCGCCTCGGGATCGGTCCGGTGCGGCTCGCCGCGAACGCGGTCGACGCGCTCGAGGCGTACGCGTGGCCGGGCAACGTGCGCGAGCTCGAAAACGTGATCTCCCGCGTCGTGCTCAAGGCGTCGGCGTCGGTGCGACGCGGCGACCCGGTCATCCTGACGGCCGGGCACTTGCACTCCGAGCTGTCGAGCGACGGCGTCCCGCTCCCGAGCGCACCGTTCCCGCCGGCTGCGGCGCCGGTCGCCGGCCAGCCAATGAAAGACTTCGTGCGCGAGCAGCAGCGGTCGTTCTTGCGGCAGGTGCTCGACGCGCACGGCGGCAACCTCGCCGCCGCGGCCCGAGCCCTCGACATGGACCGTGGCAACCTGCACCACCTCGCGCGGCGGCTCGGACTGCTGCGACCGCAGAAGTGACGCGGGGTCAGCGAGGCGCTCGGCCTTCGCGCCAGAGTCTCTTGAAAAGCTCCAGGCTCTCCGGCGCGTGCCCGGCGAAGTGGTTGTTGAAGTAGGCGTGCACGTAGACGCCGTTGTCGACCGTCCCGCGTACGACCGGCACCCAGTCGGCGATCACCGCGCTACGGTCGATGACAGTCTTCTCCCACGTCTTCGTCAGCTCCTCGATCTTCTTGCGGTCGCCCAGGAAGCGCACGTACGCGAAGTCGGCGGTTGGGCCGCCGGTGAGCCTCGGCCACTCGGCAACGGTC
The DNA here is from genome assembly GCA_023229365.1 of Pseudomonadota bacterium. Taxonomy (NCBI): domain Bacteria; kingdom Pseudomonadati; phylum Pseudomonadota; species Pseudomonadota bacterium. The sequence continues at coordinate 7,211 of JALNZK010000177.1, forward strand.
GGCATCCACGCCTGCTTGTTGAAGTACGGGAACTGGAGCAGCACCGCCCCGAGCCGCGAGCCGAGCCCGGTGATCACGTCGAGGAACCGCGCCATGTCGTCGCCGACGTCGACGAGCGCCTTCTCGTGCGTGATGAGCCCCGGCGTCTTCAACGCGAATGTGAACCCCTCGGGCGTGCGGCTCCGCCATGCCTCGACGTTCGCGCGCGTCGGCATGCGGTAGTAGGTCGCGTCGACCTCGACCGTGTCGTAGACGGTGACGTAGTGCTCGATGAACCGCTCGGGCGCCGTACCGGGCGGGTAGAACGGCCCGACCCAGTCCGGCGAGGACCAGGAGGAGGTGCCGAGGCGAAGCCCTGGGATCGGCAAGGACACACGGGAACTATAGCCCACGGCCGCTGCGCGAGCCCGGTCTTCCGCGTCCCACTTCAGGAGGAGCGAACAGACCCCGAGCAGGTTCGTCGCAGCCTCTCGGGCGTCCTCCCTTGAGTACTCCACGCCCCAGTGCTCTCTCGCGAACGCGATCATGTTCTCGATGATCTTTTCGGTGACGTGCGGCTCGTCCATCTTCATGCCTCCTCGTAGGACATTTCTGGCAGCGCCCGGTGATCGGGTACGGGCTTGAGGACAATACCCGCTCCCCCACGACTGCAATTCCTGCGACCGTTGCGACGGTGCTCCGTCACGGCCCCAAGGAGGAACAACATGTCTGAGGAAGCGAAGCCCGCACGCGCCAGGAGACGCAGAAGACCCTTCCGCATTACCGGAGAGATCGTCCCGCCCGGAACGTTGGCGCCGAACAAGAACCACCCCGCCGCGGAACTCCCAGATGGCAAGACCAGACGCGAGGCGTTCATCGACGCGCTCGGCGACGCGCTCGCGGAGCTTGTGCGGCCGAAACCTGAGGTGTAGGCGCCTCGTCGTCCTCCAGCCGGAAACTGGAGATGAGTGAAAGTGGATTTGTCCGTCTTTCACGCAGTGGTAAGCTTGGGCCTCCGGGGGTGATCATGCCCGAGCGTCTTCGAGCTAAAAGCAGTGCCAGCACCGAACTCCGGCGCAATCCAAAGGGTGACGTCTACGCCCGCGTGGTCGACGGGGTCGTCGAGC
>JALNZK010000178.1 GCA_023229365.1 Pseudomonadota bacterium
CACGCCGACACGGATCCGCCGTCGGCCGTCTACTCCCAGTACTTCGACGGCAGCACGTGCACGGCTCAGTGCGCGGCCTGGGCGACGTTCAAGGCGGGGCTCGCCTCGAGCGGGTACACCTCGGTGCACCTCTACGGCGACATGGATCCGGTCGGCTACACCTGCACGGATCCGACCGCCACGCAGCAGATCGCGGACATGATACGGACCACCGCGGCGACTTCGATCAGCTGCGGCGGACACGTGTGGAGCCAGTGCGACAGGTACGAGGGGGAGTTCTGGATGGACCCGCCGTCGGTGTGCGACCTCTCGAACTGCCCGAACCCGGGCTGGATCGTCCGCCCGTGCATCGGGTACAACTGCTACTACAGCGGGCTGAACTCCGACACCTGCGGCGCGCCCAACCAGACCATCACGATCGAGTTCTTCTAGCTAGTGCGTCGGGGGCGGCGGGGCGCCGGGGATGTTCCGCCACTCGAAGAAGTCGCCCGACTCTTCGACGATCGCCTTGTACCAGTCCTCGGGGTACGCGGGGTGCGTGATGCCGCCCTTCTCGTCCCGGACGTTTCCGTCGAGGTACTTGACGAGGAGCTGCTCGCCGAGCTTGCGCCAGCGCGTGACGGTCTTCTCCGTCTGCTCGGCCGAGTAGCGCGTCAGGAAGCTGCGCGCGGTCTCGGGCGCGGCCTTGTAGAGCTTGACCGCGGTCGCGTCCACCTCGGGGAGCCTCGCTTGGAACTCGCCCTCGATCTCGCGCTGCACGATCTGGACGTCCTTGATCATGTCGCTGTAGCGGGAGTACGTCCAGTTGGCGACGAAGTTGAACACCCACCACGCGGAGTCCCACGAGAACGTCTTGAAGTCCGCGGTGCCCACGGCGAACGCGCGCGGCGCCTCGGTGATGCCGCAGTACATCGGCACGTACACGGTCATGTAGGTGTCGTCCACGCCGAACCACAGGATCCCGCCGATCGGGTCCGGCAGCCAGCCGCGCGACTGCGCCACGAACGAGAAGCCGGTCTGCTGCGTCGAGGTGGCGCGCTCGTGGATGTACTCCTTTCCCTTGTGCTTCCACTGCATGGGCCGCCAGCGGTACGGCATCTTGTACGGCCCGGCGCCGATGCCCGTGCCGAGGTACATCGGCGAGTCCTCGAAGTGATCGCGCATCAGCTCCTGGACGTCGCGGACGGTGAGCTTCTTGTCCGGCTTGATCCACAGCGGCAGCGGTTTGGCCTTCGGGTTGCCCATCGCCCACTCGGGGCTGATCTTCTGGGACGGCGCGACCCGGCGGAACATGGACCACACGCGCGCCTCGCAGAACCGGAGCGCGCCGTAGTCCATCGGCACGTAGGCGTCGGCGAAGCTGAACTCCGAGTCCGCGCCCTCGAACCAGCCCTTGCCCCGCGCGAACGAGATGACGTCCTTGGCGTAGAGCGTGTTCTTCTTGTCGTTCAGCGGGAACTTGCGGATGCGCGACTGGTTGGCGTGGGCCGAGACGTAGCCGTCCGGGATCCTGCGCGCGACCCACAGGGCGCCCTTCGGGTTGTCGGGCCCCTTGCCGATCATCTCCAGGATCCAGACCTCCTTCGGATCGGAGATGGAGAACGACTCGCCGGCGCTCGCGTAGCCGTACTCGGCCACGAGATCGGTCATGACCTTGATCGCCTCGCGGGCCGTCTTGGCGCGGGCGAGCGCGAGGTACATGAGGCTGCCGTAATCGACGATCGCCTTGGGGTTCACGAGCTCCTCGCGGCCGCCGAACGTCGTCTCGCCGATCGCGACCTGGTGCTCGTTCATGTTGCCGACCACCGAGTAGGTCTCGGCGACCTGGGCGATCTGGCCGAGGTACTTGCCGGTGTCCCACTCGTAGACGTCGACCATCGTGTCGGTCCTGTTCCGTCCGGGCGGCTCGTAGTAGAGCTCGCCGTAGAGTTCGTGGGAGTCGGCGGAGTACGTGATCATCGTCGATCCGTCCGCCGTGGCGCCCTTGCTGATGAGGAAGTTCGTGCAGGCGTCCGCGCAATCCGCGTGCGCGACGGCGAGGCCGCACACGGCGAGGGAGAGCGCGATTCTCTGGAGGCGTGTCTGTTCCATAGCCGGCGACGTTACCGGCTGTCGCGCGAGGTTTCAACGGCCTTTTCGCTCCTTGCCCGTGGCCCGCGGATCGGGGAAGATGTCGCGCATGCCGAGCCGCCCCCAGCTCACCGCCGCGCTCGTCGCGTGCCTCTCGACGGCCGCGGGTGGCCTCGGGGCCAACCCCGAGTCGGCAGCGCCGCCGGGGCCGCTCTCGGCGAAGACCGCGCGGCGCCTGGATCTCGCGATCGGCGACGCGGACGCGGCCAGCGGGGCCCGCCTCGCGGGCGCCCTGACCGCCGAGCAGCTCTCGGCAGCTCTGTACCGCGGCACGCGCGGCCAGCGGATCGTCGCGATCGACGCCGCCGCGCACCTCGAGGATCCCTGGCCGATCCTGCCCTTCCTCGCGGCGTTCCTCCGCGCCCCGGACCGGGCGGTCGCCTCGCAGGCGGCCGCGTCGCTGCTCGCCGCGCTCGCCCCCCTCGTGGGTCGTCCCGACGGCGCCCCCGAGCTCGTCCCGGGCCAGGCGGATCAGCTCGCGCGATCGATGCTCGCCGCAGCGGACGACGACGTCCTCGCTCCCGATCTCCGGGCCACGGCGCTCCAGGCGGTCCGCATCCTCGGGGAGATCGCGCACCGGCGCTACGCACCGAGCAAGGCGCTGGCCCTCGACGCCGAACCGTCCGTCGCGTCCGCGGCGATCGCCCTGCGGTCCCCGCCGCTCGCCGAGGACGAGATCGCGCTCCTCGCCGACGTGGCGGTGAACGGCGCGGATCCGATGCTCCGCGGCCAGGCGGTCGGCGCCCTGTGCGAGAACGCGCTGCACCACGGCGTGGCCGCGCCATCGGCGGATCTCGCGCGGCTGCTGCGCGGGACGTTCGCCCCGTCGGCGCCCGCGGCGTCGCTCCTGCCGGCGCTCGCGTGCCTGAGCCGCTTTCCGCCCGCGGCGCGCTCCGGCATCGTCGACCTCGCGCTCGCCCACCCCGATCCGGCGGTGAAGCGGTTCTGGGACTCGGCTGGTCGATAGGTCGCGGTCGATAGGTCGCGGCCATTGCATCGCCCGTGCCGTTGCCGTAATGTTCGCTCGAACCGACCCATGTGAAGGAGGAAGCACAATGCGCTCTTACGCAGTCACGTTCCTTGGCATCGCGCTCGCAGCGCTCGTCGCGTCGTGCGGCATCCCGCAGGAGCAGTACGACGCGGACATGGCGAAGCTGAAGGCGGAGATCGACAAGGCGCGCGGAGAGGCGAACAGCCTGCAGACGCAGCTCGCCAGGCTCGCGGCCGAGAAGCAGGCGCTCGAGTCCGAGATCACGGCGCTCCAGGACGAGCTCAAGCGGCTGGCCGGCGAGCGCGACGCGAACGCCGACGCCGTCGCCAAGGCCAAGGCGCGCATCGAGATGTTCAAGAACATGCTCGCGAAGTTCAAGAAGATGCTGGCCTCGGGGAAGATCAAGATCCGGATCGCCAACAACAAGATGATCGTCGAGATGGCGTCCGCGATCCTGTTCCCGAGCGGCAAGGCGAAGCTCTCCGAGGAGGGCGAGACGGCGCTCGCGGAGGTCGCGTCGATCCTCGCGACGATCGGCGATCGCGCCTTCCAGGTCGCGGGCCACACGGACAACATCCCGATCGACAACAAGAACTTCGGATCCAACTGGGAGCTCTCGGCGGCGCGCGCCGTGGCCGTCGTCGAGTTCCTGATCGAGAAGGGCATGGCGGCCGAGAACCTCTCGGCCGCGGGCTACGCGGACACGCAGCCGGTGGCGGGCAACCTCTCCGAGGAGGGCCGCGCGCAGAACCGGCGCATCGAGATCGTGCTCCAGCCCAGCCTCGACGAGCTCCCCGACCTCTCCTCCCTCGAAAAGATGATTGACTGATTGCAGGGGCGGGGTGCCCCGGCCCTTACGACGGGAACAGGCGCGCCATCCGCGTGAAAAGCGAGCGATCGCCGGCCACGCGGATCTGCCCGAGCGCGATCGCGGCACGGGCGTCGATCTTCTGGCGGAACAGCTTGACGGCCGCTTCGGTGTCGAGCGAGACCGTCACGTCGGGCCGCTCGTGGCGCCCCCGGCGTGGCGCGCACCCTCCCCGCTCGATGACGAGGTGGTAGCCGCCGCCCGGATCGTCCGTCACGTCGAGCTGGATCACCGCCGCGAGGTCGCCCGCGGTCCCCGGATCGAGGCGCGCGGCGAGCTCGGGGACGAGGATCCTGAGGTCCGCGGCCGCGGCGTCGCGGATCGCGCTCCTCTCGAAAGCGCCCGGCCTCCCCCGCGCGATCTCCCAGTACGCCCGGGCGTGGCTCTGGAACAGCGCGAGATCCCGCGTGAACGGCGTCGACGCATCCTCCTCCGCGCTCGCCGAGACGCGGCCCGCGGTCACGAGCTCGCGGCCCGCCGCCGTGAACGCCTCGCGCACCTTCCGCCCCTCGACCGGCTTGCCCTCGTCGAAGTCGAGGAGGAACGACTCCGGGCGGAGCAGCACGCCCGCGCGCTCGGCCGAGATCCCGTGGCAGATCGTCTCGAACGTCCCGACGAGGCCGTCGAGGAGCAACGGATCGCGGTGGGCGCCCGCCGCGATCAGGACGGCGCGCCTCGGCCCGAGCGACGGATCGCGCCGCGTGTTCCGCTCCATCCCGGCCGGGCTCGACGCGTCGATGAACGGCAGCGTGATCGGCAGGAGCCGCTCGACGAACGCCTTGAGCAGCGCCGAGAACGAGTAGAAGTAGACCGGCGTCGCGATCACGAGCGCGTCCGACGCGAGGACGCGCGGGAGGAGCTCGTCCATGTCGTCGCGCTGCGCGCAGCGCCCGTCCGATCGGGTCCAGCACGCGAAGCACCCGCGGCACGGCCGGACGTCGCGCTCCGCGAGGCGGACGAGCTCCGTCTCGCCGCCCGCGGCGCCCGCCCCCTCGGCGAACAGCCGTGCGAGCTCCTCGGTGTATCCGTCCCTGCGCGGCGCGCCGCTGGCGATGAGGATCCTCATGGGCTCCGCCTCATTCTAGACAGAAGGCGACCCGTTGGGTAGTTTGCGTTCATCGTGCGCCGCTCGCTCAGATACCTCGTCGCCGCGCTCCTCGCCGCGAACGCGCTCGCCGCGGCCCCGTTCACCGAGCTCCGGGAGACCGCCGTGCAGGTCGTGTTGCACGCGCAGCCGAAGCCGTGGAGCCACATGACCGCGCGGATCGAGCCCGGTGCGGTGCTCAGGCTCGCGCCGACGACGAGCCGGGCCGGCTGCCCCAAGGGCTGGATGGAGCGCGACTCGGGCGGCTTCGTGTGCGCGAAGCGGCTCAAGGCGACCGAGGAGACGGAGTCGCGGCCCGCCGCGCGGGATCGGCCGGAGGTGCTCGAGGGGACATCGGCCTACCTCGTCGGGAAGGGCGGCGCCAAGCTGTACCGATCGCTCGGCGACGTGGATCTCGGCCGCTCGCTCATCCTCCTCTTCCGCGGCTCGGTGCTCACGGCCACCGACCGGCTCAAACGCAACGGGGACGAGGTCCTCCGCACGCGCCGCGGGTGGCTCGCACGGGCGGCCAATACGATCCCGCTGCCCCCGCCCGTGACGTCGCTCGGCGTCGAGGTGCCGGGCGGTGCGCCGATCCCGGAGGGCGTCCCGCTGCCGAACGGCGACGCGCTGAAGGTGCGGCCGGCGCCGATCCCCGGATCGCTCGAGCCCGGCGAGAAATGGATCGCGGTCGATCTCTCGGAGCAGCTCGTCCACGCGTACGTCGGCGAGCGGCCGGTCCGACTGATCCCCTGCTCCACCGGGATCAAGGACAACACGCGGCCCGGCAGCTTCCGCATCCAGTGGAAGCGGCGCCTGCAGACCCTGCAGCTCAAGCGCGGCCACATCCGGGTGGAGGACGTCCAGTGGGTCATGTACTACGACAAGGCGAACTCGATCGCGATCCACACCGCGTACTGGCACGACCGGTTCGGCGTGCGGGCGAGCCACGGCTGCGTGAACGTCCCCCGCGACGACGCGCGGTGGCTGTACGAGTGGAGCTCGCCCCTCCCCGCCCCGGAGGACAGCGAGACGTTCGCCCACGACGGCGCACGCGGCACGCGGGTCGTCGTGTTCGAATAGCCGCCCGTCACCTCCTTCGAATTGAAGAAGTGGTTACTTCATATTGATTGAACCCACCCGCCTGCCGGGAATCCCCGCCACGCAACTGCCCGAATTTACTTGCGCCGAAACACTGGCCCGGAATCTGCACTATTCACCCGCCGAATAATTGGCCTCCCGCACGAGACGATGCGCGACTCTGGACCGGGAATGACCACGGTCACACGCGAGGAAGCACGACATGGGCCGACTGAGCAGAATCTTTCTCTCCCGCCGGGAGTTCTGCGCCGTGTCCGGAGCCGCCGTCGCCTCGGCCGCCGTCGCTTCCGGTTGCGCAAAGATTGGCGGCGACCTCATCGAGAGCGCGTCGGCCACGACGAGGAAAGAGGAGCTTCCCGTCGTCGTCGTCGGCGCCGGGCTCGGCGGTCTCACCGCGGCGGCGTACCTCGCCAAGGCCGGCTTCCCGGTCACGGTCGTGGAACAGCACCACGTCCCCGGAGGCTATGCGACGAGCTTCGAACGCGGCGACGGGCGCTTCTACGGCTACGACCAGATGATGGACAACTCGTTCATCAAGCGGCTCGAGAACCGCACGCCGGTCAAGGGGCTGTACCTGGCGAGCGCGTGGGGCTTTCCCGGCGGCGGCTTCAGCGGGGCGCACACCAGCGGAAGGAGAGCGTTCCAGAATTTCTTGGAGGATTGGGGATAGGCGATGGCCTGCGCAGGTTCTGCGCACGACGGGGCATTCCCGGCCCGAGCCGGTGTGCATGGTTTGCGCGTTGCCGCGCCGCGACCCGAGATCGCGCGGGATTCTCGGCCTCTCGATCATGGCACGCGGGATGCAGTCTTGCCGAACGAAGAGCGCCGAGCGCTCGGAAAGGGGTGCAGCATGTCCATATTGCATGTCGCCATCTTCACGGGAGCGGTGGTCGCCGGGCTCGGCCTCGCGCCTGCCTGCAACAGCGCGGAACAGGCCGCGGGCGGCGACCAGATGGCAATGGAGCACGGCCAGCCGGCGCCCGCCGGGGCAACAAAAGCGCCGTCCGTGTTCGACGCCCCACAACCGGTGGGGACGGCGGCCACGTGCCCGGTGCTCGGCAACACGTTCACGATCACGGCGGACACGCTCCACTCGGAGCACCAGGGCAAGCACGTGTACTTCTGCTGTGCGGGCTGCAAGCCGCAGTTCGACGCGGACCCGCAGAAGTATTTGAAGTAGCGCGATCAGAGAGGCGGGGGCGATGCAGGTACGGACCTCGGTTCTGGGCCTCGCATTCATCGCGGCAGCCGCGAATACCGCCGCCGCCTCTTCCGGCGATGCACACGAGGACGTCGCTCCCGCCGTCGACGAGTTGGTCGCGATCGCCTTGGCGCAGGCGCCGGAGATCCCGGTCTACGAGGCCCGGTCGCGCGCGTCGCAAGAGAGAGAGGACGCGGCGGACGCGCTGCCGGATCCCACGCTCGGCCTGACCGCTCAAGGGATGGGGCTGACTCCTCCCGGACCGGCGTCCTCGATCGTCGTCGACGTGAGCCAGGAGCTCCCTTTTCCGGGAAAGCGCGCCGCGCGCCAGGCCGCGGCCGAGGCAGAGACGAACGTCCGCACGGCCGAGACGGGCGACGTGAAGCGCCGAATCGCCGCGCGTGTGCGGGTCCTCTACGCCCGCATCTACAGCCTCGATCGGGAGCGGTCGAAGCGGATCTCGACCCGCGATCTCCTCGGCCTTCTGTCCCGGACCCTGACCACGCGCTACAGCACCGGTCAGGTCGATCGCTCCGGGCTGCTGCGGATCCGGCTCGAGAGCGCGCGCATCGACGAGCGGATGATCGGGATCGACGCCGAGCGCGCGGAGCTCGTCGCGTCGCTCAACCGATTGCTCGATAGGACGGGAGACACACCCCTCGGCCGAGTTCCGGCCTTGCCGCGGGTAGCCATCCCCGACGTCTCGCTCGACAAGTCCGCGCTCGAGGCGTCGTCCGAGCTCGCCGTATTGCGCGCCGAGGCCGCCGCGGCAGAAAAGCGGGTCGACGAGACGAGGCTCGAAGAGAAGCCCGACTTCTCGGTCGGTCTGGGCGGCGGAGTCGACGGCATGGCGGAGCCGGTCGTCATGCTCCGCTTCGGCGTCGGG
>JALNZK010000179.1 GCA_023229365.1 Pseudomonadota bacterium
CTCCGCGGGCGAGGGCAGGGTGACGGCCCCGATCGCCACGACCTCGCGCCGCGTGCGCCGATCCGTCTTGAGCGCCTCGCAGCAGGCCTCGATGTCGGTCGCGGGCAGATCGATGAGGAGCGCGGCAAGGCGCAGCGGGATCGTCGCGTCGACGCCGTCGACCCGCGCCGAGATCCGTCGCCACCGTGCGGGGCGATCCGCGGCGGCGACGGCGGCGAGCTTCGGGCAGACGAGCTCCGCCATGCCGCACCCGAACATCACCGCCAGCCCGAGCGACGGTCGCCGCGACGAGAGCAGCTTCAGGAGCTCGTCCCGCATCCGCTCGGCCGAGACGTTGCCGAGGCGGGGTGCGGCCGCCGGCAGCGCCGCGAGCGTCGCGGGCTCGATCCCGAACTCCAGCGTCGCCGCGAAGCGGGCGGCCCGGAGCACGCGCAGCCCGTCCTCCTCGAACCGCGCGGACGGATCGCCGACCGCCCGCAGGGTGCGCCGCTCGAGGTCGCCGCGGCCGTCGAACGGATCGAAGAAGGCGCCCTGGAGCGGGTCGTACGCCATGGCGTTGACCGTGAAGTCGCGGCGCGCGAGGTCCGCCACGATGTCGCCCAGGAAGACCACCTCGTCCGGCCGGCGGCCGTCGGAGTAGGAGCCTTCTCCCCGCAGGGTCGTCACCTCCATCGACGCCCCGCCGAGCAGCACCGTGACGGTCCCGTGCCTCGCGCCGGTGGGCACCGTGCGCCGGAAGGCGCCCATCACCTTCTCCGGCGTCGCGGTCGTCGCGAGATCCCAGTCGAGCGGTGTCATGCCGCGCAGGAGATCGCGCAGCGAGCCCCCGACGAGGTAGGCGGTCTCGCCGGCGGCGTCGAGCTTCCGGCAGACCTCGAGGACGAAAGCCGGGATGTCGAACCTCTCATCCATCGCCCTGTCGTTCTCCTTCGTGATAGAGTAAACAAAATAGCCCGTCTGGCAAATGCCGTGAGCGGCACTACGGTTTTTCGATGACAAGTGCAGGAACGTCGATCCGGTTCGGCAACTACCTCCTTTCCCAGAAGCTCGCGCACGGCGGGATGGCGGAGGTGTTCATCGGGACGGAGGGCGGCGCGAGGGGCGGCGGCCGGAAGATCGTCGTGAAGCGGATCCTGCCGGAGCTCGCCCGGGATCCCCGGTTCGTCGCGATGTTCATCAACGAGGCGCAGCTCGCCGGGCAGATGGATCACCCGAACCTCGTGCGCGTGCTCGACTTCGGCGACATCGACGGGCAGCTGTACATGGTGATGGAGCACGTCGACGGCCTCGACTGCTGGAAGCTCTCGCGGCGGATGTTCCCGTGGGGGGAGGAACACGAGGCGCTGGCGATCTACATCGTGATGAGCGCCCTCGCCGGGCTCGACTACGCGCATCAGCTGACGGACGTCAACGGCAAGGCGCTGTCGGTCGTGCACCGGGACCTGTCGCCGTCGAACATCTACATCTCCGCCAAGGGAGAGGTGAAGGTCGGCGACTTCGGCATCGCGCGCATCGACTCCGTGCGGTACCGACCGGTCGAGGTGACCCCGAAGGGGAAGTTCGGGTACATGGCGCCGGAGCAGGTCGAGGGGCGGCCCATCGATCGACGCGCCGACGTCTACTCGGCGGGGGTCGTGCTCGCGGAGCTCCTCATCGGCCAGAAGATCTTTTCCGGAAACAGCCAGCTCGGCGTGCTGCTGGACATCCGCGACGGGCGCATGGACGCGCTCGAGAACAACCTCGACAAGGTGCCGCCGGCGCTGCTGAAGGTGCTGCGGGGCGCGCTGTCGCGAAAGCCCATGGTGAGGTTCCCGACCGCGCGCGACTTCAGGGACGCGCTGGCGTGCTACCTCGAGGCCAAGGGAAAGGCGCCGACCGCATCGGACCTCGCGGCGCAGGTCCGCCTCGCCCTCGAGCTGCGGAGCCCGCTGAGCTCGGACCCGTCGCTCGGCCGCCCGCGGACGCCGCGGACGGGCGAACCCCTGCTGGAGCGGACGCCGCACGCCGCCGAGCTGCTCGCCGACGAGACGACCCGCGCCGTCGGGCTCGCCCGATCCTCGGCCGAACATCCCGGGACGCCCGTCACGGCCGAGAGCGACCATACGGGCACGTCGGGGCGCTACTCGGCGAAGCTCGCGGGCGGCTTCGTCGTCGGGCCGACGTCGTACGCCCACGTCATCGAGCTCATCTACTCGGACCGGATCGACGCGAGCACCCTGGTCTCGGCGGACGGGCGCGAGTACCTGCCGGCCGGCGAGATCCCCGAGCTCATGCGCCACCTCCCGGCGTACACCCCGACCTCGGAGGCCCAGGACGCGGTCGCGCCGGATCGCCGAGGCTACCTCGAGATGGAGGTGCCGAGCGTGGTCCTGCTGTCGCTCGCAGTGCGCGGCGAGACCGGGCTCCTCGTGTGCCAGCGGGAGAGCCGCCGCAAGGAGGTCTACCTCCACGAGGGCTCCCCGCAGTACGTGGGCTCGAACAACCCGACGGAGCTGCTCGGCGAGTGCCTCGTCCGCGACGGCGTCATCGATCGGATGGAGCTCGAGATGGCGCTCGCGCTCCTCCCGAAGTTCAGCGGGCACATGGGCGACACCCTGATCGCCCTCGGGATGCTCTCCGCGGTCGATCTCTACGCGCACATCAACAACCAGATCCGCTCGCGCCTGGCCGATCTCCTGACCTGGCAGGACGGGTACTACGAGTTCTATCGCGGCGTGAAGTGCCGGCCCGGCGTGCTCGAGGTGAAGATCGATCCGTACGAATTCATCCGCGAGAAGCTGCTCGCCGACATGCAGCACGTCGACTTCGCGCGGCTCCTCGACGAGATGCGGAGCTGCCTGGTCGCGCCGGCGCCGCTCCTCCAGCAGCTGTGCGAGCGGCTCGCGCTGCCGTCCGAGATCGACGAGAAGGTCAAGTCGGTCGGCGACTGGCTGTCGATCCGCGAGCTCGAGGCGGCGGCCGGGAGGTCGCAGCTGCTCCTGGCGCGCGCGATCTTCGTGGCGCTCGAGGCGGGGCTGTGGACCTTCGACGGCCCCGTGCCTCCGTGGCGGCGCGAGAAAAAGGACCCGCCCGCGGAATAGCCGCCCGCGCCGCGGGTTCTTGACACGAATCTCCTAACGCGTTTAAAAGGCAACACCGCTCGTATTGAAAACGAAACCAAAAGGGTCAGTGGGTATGATTGCGGTGCAGTCGGCACCGTAAAACGGAGGAACGATTTATGAAAAGGACGTTCGCTATCGTCGTCATGGTGCTCGGGCTCGTCGCGGTCTCCGGCTGCGGGGAGAAGAAGGCCGCGGAGAAGGCCACGGGCCAGAAAGTCCAGCTCGAGTTCTTCATCATGTCGAAGTGCCCCTTCGGCGTGAAGGTGATGCAGGCCATAACGCCCGTGCTGGAGAAGATGGGTGACAACGTCGATCTCAAGGTCGACTACATCGGCCGTGAGAAGGACGGGGGGCTCACCTCGATGCACGGCGATCCCGAGGTGAAGGGCAACATCCTGCAGCTCTGCGCGCGCGAGACGGGCAGCTTCGAGGCGTGGCTCTCGTTCGTGAAGTGCCAGAACGAGGATTGGCGCAAGATCCCGGAGGGCTGGGAGAAGTGCGCCGAGGCCGCGAAGCTCGACACGGCGAAGATCAAGACCTGCTTCGAGGGCGACAAGGGCAAGGAGCTCCTGCGCGCCTCGTTCAAGCGCGCCGAGGAGAAGAAGGCGACCGGCAGCCCGACGATCTTCCTGTCCGGTGAGCCCTACAAGGGCGGCCGTTCGGAGTCGTCGTTCGGCCGGGCGCTCTGCGAGAAGTTCACCGAGACCAAGCCGAAGTACTGCGCCGACATCCCGGCCCCGATCAAGGTCCCGGTCACGGTGGTCGGCGACAAGCGGTGCACGAGCCGCAGCTGCGACACGAAGCGCTTCCTCGCGTTCATCACGAACACCTTCGAGGGCGCCGAGGTCAAGGAGCTCGATTTCGCAGACGCCGAGGGCAAGGCGCTGTTCCAGAAGTCGGGCGAGAAGTTCCTCCCGGTGGCCATCTTCGGCGCCGACGTCGAGAAGGAGGAGTCCGGCTACAACCGCCTGAAGAGGCGCCTCAAGAAGCTCGAGGGGGCGAACGAGTTCGTGTACCCGCTCGGCCGCGACTGGGATCCGGCCGCCGAGATTTGCGACGACGGCGCGGACAACACCGGCGACGGCAAGGTCGACTGCGACGACGACACCTGCAAGGGAAAGAAGGTCTGCCGCGAGGAGATCAAGAACAAGGTCAGCGTCTTCGTCATGAGCCAGTGCCCGTACGGCGTGCGGACCGTCGACGCGATGGAAGAGGTCGTCAAGAACTTCGGCAAGGACCGGAAGAAGATGGACTTCAGTATCGAGTTCATCGGCAAGGACGTCGAAGGCAAGCTGAACTCCATGCACGGCCAGGGCGAGGTCGACGAGAACCTGCGCCAGATCTGCGCCCAGAAGTACTACGGCAAGGACTACAAGTTCATGGAGTACGTCCTGTGCCGCAACAAGGCGTACCAGGAGACCCGCGGCAAGGAGCCGACGGGCACCGAGTGGACGGCGTGCGCGAAGAACGGCATCAAGGCCGACGTCATCAAGAAGTGCGCCGAGGGCGACGAGGGCAAGCAGCTCCTGTCCGCCTCCTTCAAGCTGGCCGACGACCTCGGGATCACGGGCTCGCCGGGCTGGCTGCTGAACAACAAGTTCGACATGCGCGGCCGCACGTCCGAGGCGATCAAGACCGAGTTCTGCGCCAAGAACGAAGGCCTGGCGGAGTGCGCGAACACGCTGTCGTCCGGCGAGGGCGAGGCCCCGGTCCCGGCCGGCTCGTGCGGCGGCGGCGGCGGCGGCGGCCCGGCGCCGACGGAGGGCAGGAAGATGATGCCTCCTTCGGGCGCCCAGATGCCCGGCCCGGCCGCTCCGCCCCCGGCCGGTCCTCCCCCCGCGAAGCCCGAGTGACCCGCGAACCGCTCACGCGCTGAGCGCTCCTAACGGGAGCCGTACCCCTTGCGCTCCTCGGCGGTCTTCTCCTCGGCGACGCGCCCCTCGACGTGCTTCCGCACCGTCGCCATGACGCCGGGGGAGCTCGGCGAGAAGTGGAAGTGATGGCCGAGCGAACCGCCCTCCTGCTCGAACCAGCGCAGGAAGACGACGTACTCGCCCGTCAGCCGGCCCTCGTGCCGGGTGATGAGCGAGTAGCCGAGAGACGACGACGACGCGACGAGCACGAGCAGCGTGTCGGGCGCGGCGCCGTAGAGGATCTTCACGATGCGGGTGTCGAGCCGCCGCCCCTCCTTGCCGTCGATGTCCTTCGTCGTCTGCACCGAAGTGATGTTCACGACGGCGACCAGATCCGCGAGGTTGGATCTGGAGTCCAGATCCTGCTCGGCCCGGAACGCCCACTCGCCGGAGAGCTTCGCCGTGTCGTCGATGAGGTCGATCCCGTCGTCGAAGACGGTCGCCTCCGTCTCGGCGTCCCACTGCCGGCCCACCGCGAAGCCGCCGCCGCAACCCGATGCGAAGGCGGAGGCGGCCAGGATCGCGATCGCGATCGCGCGGCTACGTCTCATGGAATCCTCCATTCCACCCCCCTGCCAATTCTTGTAGAGTAACGTAACGCTCGAGGAAGGGTCAAAGAACAGCGTGGAAAGCAAGGCGACGCGCGACGTCAAGGCGGGGCTCAAGCGTCTCGTAGCCGAGCCGCGGGCGCGCGGTTTCGATCTCGAGTCGGCCGAGGCGACGGCGGCGCACGCGCGGATCATCCGCGACAAGCCGTTCCTGCGGAAGCTCTACGAGCGCTACTACGGGGAGTTCGCGCGGGCGGACCGCGGCGCCCCGGCGGGCGCGCGCGTCGAGATCGGGTCCGGCGGCGGGTTCCTCGACCGGGTCGTGCCCGGGCTCGTCCGGCTGGACGTGCGGCCCGGGGCCGAGGTCGATCTCGTCGCCTCCGCGCTCGCGCTCCCGTTCGCGGCGCGAACCGTCGGCGCCGCCTTCATGCTGAACGTGCTCCACCACCTGCCGGACGTCTCGGCCTTCTTCTCGGAGCTCGAGCGGGTGCTCGCGCCCGGCGGGCGGGCCGTGATGATCGAGCCGTACGCCTCGCCGATCTCCGGGATCGTGTACCGGCTCGCCCACCACGAGCCGTTCGATCCGGATCAGGCGGACTGGCCCTTCGCGGGGAGCGGCGCGATGACCGCGGCAAACGGCGCGCTGCCGTGGATCGTCTTCGAGCGCGACCGGGCGCGCTTCGAGTCGGAGCACCCGCGCCTCGAGATCGTGCGGATCGCGCCGCACACGATCTCGCTGTACGCGCTCTCGGGCGGGCTCAGCTACAGGAGCCTCGCGCCGGGGTTCTCGTTCTCGGCGATCGCCGCCGCGGAGGATCTCCTGTGCAGGGTTCCTCTGGCCCGCGCGCTCGCCTCGATGATGACGATCGAGCTCAGGAACGGCGGCTGAGCGGTTCACAGACGGGAGGATGCCCTCGATGAAGAAAGCGCTGATTACCGGGATCACGGGACAGGACGGCTCGTACCTCGCGGAGCTCCTGCTCTCCAAGGGGTACGAGGTGCACGGGGTGAAGCGCCGATCCTCGCTCTTCAACACCGGGCGCATCGATCACATCTACCAGGATCCGCAGGTCGAGAACCGGCGGTTCGTCATGCACTACGGCGATCTGAACGACGCCTCGAGCCTGAACCGGATCGTGCGCGACGTGGCGCCCGACGAGATCTACAACCTCGGCGCGCAGTCGCACGTCGGCGTCAGCTTCGAGGTGCCCGAGTACACCGGCGAGGTCACCGGGCTCGGCGCGGTGCGGCTGCTCGAGGCGATCCGGGAGACGGGCGTCTCGACCCGCTTCTACCAGGCCTCGTCGTCCGAGCTCTACGGCCAGGTGCTCGAGACGCCGCAGACCGAGACGACGCCGTTCCGGCCGCGGTCGCCGTACGGGTGCGCCAAGGCGTACGCCTTCTACCTCACCGTCAACTACCGCGAGTCGTACGGCATGTTCGCCACGAACGGCATCCTGTTCAACCACGAGTCGCCGCGGCGCGGCGAGACGTTCGTGACGCGCAAGATAACGCGCGCGCTCGCCAACATCGTCTACGGGCTGCAGGACCGGCTCTACCTCGGCAACATGGACGCGAAGCGCGACTGGGGCTTCGCGGGGGACTACGTCGAGGCGATGTGGCGCATGCTGCAGCACGGCGAGGCGGGCGACTTCGTCGTCGCCACGGGCGAGACGCGATCGGTGCGCGAGTTCTGCTCCGCGGCGTTCGCGGAGGCGGGGCTCCCCGTCGAGTGGCGCGGCGCGGGGGTCGACGAGGTCGGCGTGTGCGCGAAGGACGGCCGCGTGCTCGTCGCGATCGATCCGCGCTACTTCCGGCCCGCGGAGGTCGACCTCCTGCTCGGCGACGCGACGAAGGCGAGGGAGGCGCTCGGGTGGACGCCGAAGACGACGTTCGCCGAGCTCGTCTCCATGATGGTCGCGGCCGATCTCGAGCGCACGCGCCTCTTCGTCGAGGGCGCCGATCCGAAGAAGCACTCCGTGAGCGCGCTGCGGGAGGACTGAGAGACGCGGGCGCGCCGAGGGGCGCCCCTACCGCAGGATCTTGTCGAGGATCGCGTCGAGCTCGGCGTAGCTCGTGTAGTGGATCTCCAGCCGTCCCTTGCCCTTCCGATCCGCGATGACGACCCGGGCGCCGAGCGCGCGCTGCAGCCGCTCCCCGAGGTTGCGCACCTGGGCGCTCTGGCCGGCCTTCGCCGCCGCGCCGCCCTTGGCCTTGCCCGCGCCCTGCGCCGCGCGGGCCCGCCTTTCCGCCTCGCGCACCGACAGCCCGCCCGCCACGATCCTCCGCGCGAGGGCGCACATCGCCTGCGCCGAGCCAGCCTGGAGCAGGGCGCGCGCGTGTCCCTCGGTCAGGGCGCGGTCGAGCACCATCGCGCGCACCTCGGGCGGCAGGCCCAGGAGGCGCAGGCTGTTGCCGATCGTCGAGCGGTCCCGGCCGAGGCGCGCCGCGACCTCGTTCTGCGTGAGGCCGTGCTCGTCGATGAGGCGCTGGTAGTTCACCGCCTCGTCGATCGGGTTGAGATCCTCGCGGTGCAGGTTCTCGATCAACCCCATCAGGAGCGCCTCCTTGTCGGTGGCCTCCTTGATGACGACGTGC
>JALNZK010000180.1 GCA_023229365.1 Pseudomonadota bacterium
GGGCGAAGTGGCCTATTAAAAAAAAATAACTGGCCACGAGGTTCCAAAGGAGCTATGCAATATGCGCCCCGCCTGGATGTTCCCCGCGGTGTGCAGAGTCCGTGCGAATCGACCCCGGGCACTCGCGGTGACTCCAAAGTGTTCTAGAATTCTCGGGAAAAAAGGAAGAGTCAGATGAAGATTTTCGTAGGAAACCTGCCGTTCAGCGTCGATGAGGCCAAGCTGCGTGAGATGTTCGCGCCGTACGGCGAGGTCGACTCCGCCAACGTGATCACCGACCGTGAGACCGGCAGGCCGCGCGGCTTCGCCTTCGTCGAGATGGCGGACGCGGATGCTCGCAAGGCGATCCAGGGCCTGGAGAACCACCAGATGGAAGGCCGCACGCTCAACGTGAACGAGGCCCGCGCCCGCGAGGGCGGCGGCGGCGGCGGCCGCGGCGGGTTCGGCGGCGGTCGTGGCGGCGGCGGCTACCGCTAGTCGTCCCTGGCCCTCGCGGGCCGCTCTCATCCCAACCTCGATTCGGACCTAGCTCAGAGCACACAGGAACAGGGTTCCGCCGGAGATCGGCGTGACGCTCGCGACGCCGGCCGCGGGCCGCCCGGACAACGCGGCGGCCTCGAGCGCCCGCTTCAGGGCGCCCATCGGATCCGCCTCGAGCCGCGCCAGGGCCGACGCGCTCGCCGCGGTCGGCGACCCCCGGCGGTTCACCACGACCGCGGGCGCCGCGAGGCCGTCGAGGAAGTGCAGGAGGGCGGCCCGGTCCGCGGCCGCGATCTCGCGCGGATTCCCCTCGGCGCCGGCGCGCGAGTCCATGATCGCCGAGATCGAGGACGCGATCCTGCCGAGCTCCGTGGGCGCCGGATCGAGCCGCGGGCGCCGGAAGCCGTCCCCGCGGCCGAAGCCGGTGATCGCCTCGTCGATGCGATCGAGCGGCGCGGCGACGCGCGCCATGAGCCGCTTCAGGATCACGGCGCTCGCGCCGAGACCCACCAGCGCGAGCAGCACCATCGCCCACGCGCCCGCCTCGGCCACCGCCCCGCCCGCGTGGCTGCCGAGCAGCGCGATCGCGCCGAACGCCATGACGATCTGGATCGCGACGAGGGCGAAGACCGCCAGCTTGAGCTCCCCGCGCACGCTCATCGTCCCAGCCCCTTCATCCAGCGCTCCACCGCCTCGGCCGGGGAGACGACGACGAGGACGTCGTCCGCCGCGATCGGGGAGGTCGGATCCGGGAGCATCGTCCGCCGGCCCTGCGGATCGCCGCGCCGGAGCGCGACCACCGTGATCCCGTGCCGCGTGGGCAGCGCGAGCTCCTTCAGCGTCCGGCCCACCACCGGCGACGGCGCCGCGAGCTCGGTGAGCATCAGGTCGTCGCCGAGCGGCACCTGGGCGATCACGCTGCGCAGGAGCAGGTGGCTCGCGAACTGCTCTCCGAACGCGCGGTCCGGGTTGACCACCTCGTGGGCGCCGACGAGGCGCAGGATCCGCTCGTGGATCTCGTCCGCCGCCCGCGCCACGACGCGCGGCGCGCCCATCTGCCGCAGGAGCGCGGTGACCACGATCGAGGCCTCGCGCGCCTCCGGTCCCATGGCGCAGACGCAGACGTCGCGCTTCTCGGGGCTCACCGCGGCGAGCGCCTTCTGGTCCATGGCGTCGAAGCACAGGGCGTCGGTGACGAACGCCGACGCGGCCTGCACCCGATCCGCGCTCGCGTCCGCCGCGAGCACCTCGATCTTGCGATCGGCGAGCGCGCGCGCGAGCGACGTCCCGAACTGACCCAACCCGACGATGAGCACCTGCATACGCCTCCTCCGATCCCGCGCCCTCGGGCTAGCCCGTGGCCACGTTTTCCTCCGGCAGCCCGATGCGCCCCTGCACCTGCCGATCCGAGAGCAGCATGAACAGCGTGAGCGGGCCCAGGCGGCCGAGGAACATGCACGTCATGATGATGATCTTGCCGATGCCGTCCAGCTGTGCGGTGCCGCCTATCGACAGCCCCACCGTGCCGAGCGCCGACACCGCCTCGAACACGGCGGTCATCGGCTCCATCCGCTGCGTGAGCTGGAGGGCGACGATCGCCACGATCGCCGCGCCCGAGTACAGGGCGCCGATCGCCGCGGCCTTGTGCACGGCCAGGTGCGGCACGGTCCGCTTGAAGAGCATGACCTCGGGGCGGCCGCGCAGGGCGGCGCGCACGGCGGCGATCAGGAGCGCCGTTGTCGTGGTCTTCATGCCGCCCGCCGTGGAGCCCGGGCTGCCGCCGATGAACATCATGACGATGGCGGTCGTCACGGTCGCCGGCCCCATGGCCGTCATGTCCACCGAGTTGAAGCCCGCCGTGCGGTTTGCCGCCGACTGGAACCAGGCGTTGTGCAGGCGATCGAAGAACGGAAGACCGGCGAGCGAGCCGCCCCACTCGAGCGCCGCGTAGAGCACCGTGCCCAAGGCGAGCAGCGACGCGGTCGTGGCCACGACCACCTTGGTCTGGAGCGGCACGCGCCGCCGCCTCGCGATCGACGGCACGGCCACGATCACGGCCGGCCCGAGGCCGCCCGCGATGATCAGCGCGGCGACCGCGTGCAGCACGAGCGGGGAGCCCCGGTAGGCGACCAGGCTGTCGGTCGCGAGCGTGAACCCGGCGTTGCAGAACGCCGAGATCGCGGTGAAGACGCCGCGGAAGGCGGCGGCGCCGAGCGGGGCCCCGTCGAAGTGGAACACGCCCGTGAGAACCGCGGCGCCGAGGAGCTCGAAGGCGAACGTCACCAGGAACACCTGCCGCAGGGAGCTGCGGAAGTCGCGACTGTCGTCCCCGAGCATGCTCGCCACCGCGACCTCCTGCTTGAGCGCCAGGCGGCGGCCGAGCAGGGCGAGCGCGGCGGTGTAGAACGTCATGATGCCGAGCCCGCCGAGCTGGACCAGGAGGAGGATCACGACCTGCCCCGCCCTCGAGAACGCGGTCGCGGTGTCGACCACGGTGAGGCCGGTGACGCAGGTCGCGCTCACGGCCGTGAACGTCGCGTCGATGAACGGGACGGCCGCGCCCCCGGCGGCGCACAACGGCAGCGAGAGCGCCACGGCGCCCGCCGCGATGAGGACGGCGAACGTGAAGATGAGGAGCCGGGCCGGGTGATCCGAGACCGCGTCCCACAGGCTGGCCACCGCCGCCAGCCCGGTCGAAGCGCGCCTGACCGCGCCGCGGGCGACGACGAGGATCGCGATCGGCAGCGGCACGAGGCAGGTCAGGGCCAGGGACGGGCTTCGGCGCGCGAGCAGCGCGAGGCCGACGGAGGCTGTCAGGATCGCGAGCGGCACGAGGCGCCGGAGCCGGCCGGGGCGCGCGTCCGTGGCGAGCCACACCGTGCCGTACAACGCGGCCGCGGCGAACGCGCCTACCGCCAGCCCCACGGCGAGGGAGCCGCGGGCCGCCTGGACGACGGCGACGAGGAGCCAAGCGAAGAGCGCCATCGCGCTCGACGCCGCGGCCGCCCCGCGTCGGCCGGCGGGATCGGTGTCGGCCGCCGGCGCGGAATCGTCGAGCGCGCGCAGCGGGCCCGCGAAGCGCAGGATCGCCGCGAAGGCCGGCAGGAGGATCGCCAGGGCGAGCGCGGGCCTGTGCGCGCGCGCGGGCACCGCGCCCCCCACGAAGCCGAGCACGGCGAGCGCCGAGAGGATCCGACCGGGCCGCCGGGCGCGCCGGAGCAGGAGGCCGCCGGCGACGGCCGCGGCGCCGCAGGCGATCGACGCGACGAGCCACCAGGTGACCGCGGCGCCCTCGCGGGTCGCGTACTCGGGATCGTGCAGCGCGACGGCGCACAGCACCATGAAAGGACCGAGCGCGACCATCGTCCCGGCGGCGGCGCCGGCCCGGATTCTCGGGAGCGGCATGCCCGAAAGTAGAGCATCGCGGCCGCGGGCTGTAAAGCTGCGCGGGCCGTCGCCCGGCTAGAGGCGGCCGATCAGCTTCTCGATCTCGCCCGGCTCCGGGAAGCGGCCGACGTCGTGCTTGGAAAAGATCCGCGCGCCGTCGATGAAGACGTCGAAGATTCCGCCCGAGCCCTTGACGAGCTCGACCCTCGCGTCGAAGCGCTTCTCCAGCTCTGCCGCCAGACCGGCGGCGCGGGGCTCGTAGCTTCAGGCGGTGCAGTACGTGATGCTGACGCGG
The DNA here is from genome assembly GCA_023229365.1 of Pseudomonadota bacterium. NCBI lineage: Bacteria > Pseudomonadati > Pseudomonadota > Pseudomonadota bacterium. Next base: position 4,163 of record JALNZK010000180.1, read on the forward strand.
AGCGGCTTCGTCATGGTGCGCCTTCTACTCCACGATCGGATCGAAGCAGTCGATCGTCGTGTCGATGCGGAAGGTCGACGCCACGGTGTGGCGCTCGGCGTGGAAGATGTCCATCGGGTAGGTGTCGCCGATCTCGAGGCCGATCTCCCCGGCCACGTCGTCGAGCGTGACCGAGCCCGTCTCGGCGCTGTGCACGCCGCCGAGGTCGATGACGAGGTGCCCGTTGATGAACGTCCACAGATCGTCGTCGCCCGTGAAGGTGAAGACCTCGCCGCCCTGGTAGACGAACGTCGTGTGCACCTCGGTCGTGAAGAAGAAGTTGAAGTCCGGGTAGCCGGCCGCCTCGGCGCCGAACCCCTCCTCCGGGCCAATCGGGAAGAACTCCTGGTCGTTGTACGTCCAGGTGCCGTCGCCGTTGTCCGTGAGCGGGATGTCCTCCGCGAACTCGTAGTTCGTGCCCTCGATCGTCGCGTACCACTGCGCGAACTCCGCGGGTCCGGTCGTGGCGACCGTCGCGCCGCCCGAGGCGTAGGCCGGCTTGCCGTCCTCGCCGAGCTCGTCCTCGACGATGCCGGTCACGAGCCCCGTCAGGTAGTCCTCGAAGTCCGGGTGGTCGATCGAGAAGTCGCGGAGCACGGCGTGGAGCACCGGCTCGCCACAGTCCGAGTCGCCGTCCGAGTCCGAGTCGGAATCGGAATCGGAATCGGAGTCCGAGTCGCCGTCCGTGTCGGTGTCGGTGTCGGCGTCCGTGTCCGTGCCGCCGCTCCCGTCCCCCGGCGCCGAGTTGCCGCACGCCGCAAGCGCGAGCGCCGCGAGCCAGAGCGCCGCATGCCTCGAGATCATCTTCCCCCTCCTTTGCGCGTCCACGTTGCGAGTGGTGTCTCCGTTATACACCCAACTTGGGGTAAGGTGTGTCGATGACGCTGTGCCCCCACGCGCCGCCGTGCGGCGGCTGCCCGCACCTCGCGCTGCCCTACGAGGAGTCGCTGCGCTTGAAGCGCGAGCGGGTGGCCGAGGCGGTATCGCGGTTCCCGGCGCTCTCCGGGGTCGCGCCGTCCGCGTGCGTCGCCGCGCCGTCGCGCACCGGGCACCGCACCCGCGTCAAGGCGCCGGTCGCGGTCGGCGCCGACGGCCGCGTGCGGATCGGCCTCTACGCGCCCGGGAGCCACGAGCTGCTCGATCTCCCGGAGTGCCAGGTCGTCGCGGCCCCGCTCCTCGCGGTGGCCGCGGCGCTGCGCGAGCTGCTCGTCGGGTTCGCGCCGCCGATCGGCCACGTCGATCTGCGCGCCTCGAGATCGACCGGGCTGGTGCACGTCACCCTCGTTTCGCGAGGCCCGGTCGTCGACGAGGATGGCCTGCGCGCGCTCGCGGCGCGGCTCCTCGAGCGCCGCCCCGAGGTGCGCGGCGTGAGCTTGCGGCGCAGCGTCGACGCGCCCACCCCCCGCGCCGTCGCCGGCCGCACCGCCTGCCTCGTTGGGGAGCCGCAGCTCGAGGAGCGTCTCGCCGGGCGCCGCTTCCGGCTCTCCCCGGGCTCGTTCTTCCAGGCCGATCCGGCCGCGGCCGAGGAGCTGCACCGGATCGTGCGCGGCTTCCTCGCACCGCTCGCGCCGATGCGGACGCTGGTCGATCTCTTCGCGGGCGTCGGCGCGTTCGGCATCTGCCTCGCCGACCTCGCCGCGCGGGTCGTCGCGGTCGAGAGCGTGCGGGAGGCGGCGGACGACGCGGCGGCCAGCGCCGCGCTCTCGGGCGTCGGGCTCGAGGTCGAGCCGCTCCCGTCCGAACGGTTCGCCGAGCGGCTGCGCGATCTGGCGCCGGACGCGGTGATCGCCGATCCGCCGCGCCGCGGCCTGGACGCGCGGACGATCGAGGCGATCGGCGGCTCCGGCGCGCGGCGGGTGGCGTACGCCTCGTGCGATCCGGAGACGCTGGCGCGCGATCTCGCGGCGCTCGCGCCGTTCGACCTCGTCTGCGCGGAGATCGCGCCCGTGGATCTGTTCGCGCTCTCGGACCGGGTGGAGGCCGCGGCGCTGCTCGTGCGCGAGCCGGGCGCGTTCTCGCCGCGGATCTTCTGGCGCGGCGGGGATCTCATCGCGGTCGAGAAGCCGTGGATCCTGCCCACCACGCCGCAAGAGGGCAACGCCCCTTCGCTGACGGGGCTCGTGCGGCGCGCTGAGGGCGACGACGCGTGGAGCCCGGCGCATAGGCTCGACGTCGGGGCGTCGGGACCGGTGCTATTCGCCCGCGGCCGGGAGCTCGGGCGGATCGGCGGCGCGTTCTCCCGCGGCGAGGTGGAGAAGGAGTACCTCGCGCTCGTGCGGGGCGTGCCGCGCGGCAAGGGGAAGGTCGCGACCCGCGCGACCCGCGAGCTCGGCGGCGGCGAGGAGCGGACGCGCTACAGGCGCGAGGCGGTGGTCGGCGGCTATGGGCTCGTGCGGGCGCTCCCCGAGACCGGCGAGCGCCACCAGATCAGGCGCCACCTCGAGCGGATCGGCCACCCGATCCTCGGCGACGAGCGGCACGGCGATCCGCGCGCCAACAGGTGGATGATCGAGCGCGCCGCGCTCGACCGGCTGTTCCTGCACCTCGAGCGGCTGCGCTTCCCGGCGCCGAGCGGCGAGATCGTCGAGGTCGTCGTCCCGCTCCCGCCGGAGCTCGAGCTCGTGCTGGACAGGCTGGAGAGGCTGCGCTCCGCTACTTCAGGGTGCTGACAGCGGCGCACGCGAGCAGGAGCTGGTCGGTCGTGACGAGCGTCGCGCGGTGCTCCATCGCCGTCGCGGCGATCAACCGATCTGCGGGATCGCCGTGGATCGCGAGCGAGACGGAGAGCGCCGCGATCTCCACGGTGATCGGGAGCACCGCGATGTTGCGCGCGCGCAGCGCCAAGCGGCAGAAGGTCGCCGCGTCGCAGCCCGGATCGAGGCGGCCGCGCCCGACGAGCATCGCCACCTCCCACAGCGAGATGTCGCTGATGGCGATCGCGCCTTGTGCCGCCTCGCGCTCGATGCGGGCGCGGGTCTTCGCGGAGAGCCGCTTCGGCTCGAGCGCGTCGAAGATCAGCGCGCAGGTGTCAAAGAGGAGCATCCGCGCTCCATTCCTCCGCGACGGGTGAGGTGATGTCGCCTATCACCGCCACCTCCCGCAGGGCCTTGAGCTCCTCACGCGCCTCGGTCGCCGCGTCCGCGCAGCCGACGACGCGGGCGATGACCTGCCCGCGCTTGGTGATGCGCACCTCCTCGCCGTGGGCGACCCGGGCGAGGTAACGCTGCAGGTTCTTGCGCAGATCGGAGACGGTGGTTTCTATCATGGCGGCTCCTTGGTACAATTGAAATGTACAACAGGGCGCCCGCTTTGTCCACGCCGGGAGATTGTCGTGTGGGAGGTCGGGTCGAGGTGGGGCGCGCGGCCTACATCATGTCGTCCATGCCGCCCATGCCGCCCATGCCGCCCATGCCGCCGCCCATGCCGCCGCCCGGCATGCCGCCGGCTTCCTTCTTCGGCTTCTCGGCGATCATCGCCTCGGTGGTGATCATGAGCCCGGACACGGACGCGGCGTTCTGCAGCGCGGTGCGCACGACCTTGGTCGGGTCGGCGATGCCCGCCTTGAGCAGATCCTCGTAGGTGTCGGTCGCGGCGTTGTAACCGAACGCGCCCTTGCCCTCGGCGACCCGCTGCACGACGATCGAGCCCTCGACGCCCGCGTTCGCCGCGATCTGCCGCATCGGCTCCTCGAGCGCCTTGCGCACGATGTCGACGCCGACCTTCTCCTCGTCGAGCACGTCGATCTTGTCGAGCCGACCCATGGAGCGCAGGAGCGCCACGCCGCCGCCGGGGACGATCCCCTCCTCGACGGCCGCGCGCGTCGCGTTCAGCGCGTCCTCGACGCGGGCCTTCTTCTCCTTCATCTCGGTCTCGGTCGCGGCGCCGACCTTGAGCACCGCCACGCCGCCGACGAGCTTCGCGAGCCGCTCCTGGAGC
>JALNZK010000181.1 GCA_023229365.1 Pseudomonadota bacterium
GCGGTGTCCGTGGCGGTGTCCGTGTCCGTGTCCGTGTCGGTGTCCGTGTCGATGTCCGTGTCCGAATCGGTATCGGTGTCCGTGTCGGAATCGCTGTCGGTATCCGTGTCGGAATCCGAATCCGTGTCCGTGTCGGAATCCGTGTCGGTGTCGGTCGAGGCGTCCGAGTCATTCGTGCCGCCGTCGGAGCAGGCAGCTCCGAGCAGGGCCGCCCAGCAGATCAACCACGTAACATGGCGCATCTTGTATCCCCCTTGTTCCTTTATTCGGCCGTTCGGACGCAGAGCACGTTCCTGGAGGTGGTCTTCGCGACGTTCGACACGCCTCCCCTGGCGACCTCGTTCCCGGTGTCGTTGAACCACACGACATACGCCGTCCCCACGTTCAGCGGGTGCGTCGTCGACGACCAGTACGCCCCGATCGTGAAACCGGCGGAGGTGAAGAACGCGGTGTTGACCGCCGGCGCAGTCGTCTTGTTCTCCTCAACTAACGACGCTAGCTCCGTGACGTTCGGCAGCCTCCAGTCCGCGTGGCCGTCGTAGTCGAGCTGATCGCAATGGGAGAGCGCGACGACCCAGGACGAGCCCGCCGGGACGTCGCCGGTGGCCCACTCCAGATCGGTCTGCTGATCGACGACCGTCGGGAAGGATTCGATGCCCCCCATGACGAACCGTGGCGTCGTGGCGGCCGCCGTGGCGGCCCAGAGGGCAGCGGCGCCCAGGATGATCCATACGCTCGTGTGCTTGCGCATCGTCGACCTCCTCATGGCTTCACGCACCACGCGTAGGCGGTGCCGCTCGTCTTGTTCAAGTGCCGGACCGCGCCGGACAGGAAGTCGATAGCCCAGACCTCGGTCGCGGTGCCGTCCGAAACGTCCGTCGAGGTCCAGAAGAGCCCTCCGCTCGACGTCGAGGCCGGCGCGTTGAAGATCGGATCGACGAACCAGCTCTCGGCGGGCGAGATCCCGAAGTCCAGGATGGTGACGAGCTCGTGCCGCTTCGGCAGGCGCCAGTCACCGGTGCACACGGCCACGGCGCCGGCGTAGTCCGTGAGCGGCGCGGCGGGCTTCTGCCAGATGAGGCCGGAGAGGCCGTCCAGGATTTGTCCGGCGGTGGGCTCCGTGAGGTTGCGCCCGTTGCCGATGAAGTGGCCGTCCTGGGAGGAGTAGTCGGCGGGGGAGACGAACCCGGAGCACGCGACCCGCGCGTTGGTCGCGTCGTAGCAGTCGGCCGCGTCGTCGCCGAGCCCGGTGTCCGGAATCGAGAAATCGGCGAACGCGCAGGTCATCGGGTACGAGGGCCCGGCCATGTCGCAGGCGTAGAACCACTCCGAGCAGTCGACCGCCGCCTCGCAGCACAGCCCGGCGTTCTCGCAACAATGGTCGGCGAGGCACTCGCCGCTCGCGCAGTCCGACGCCTCGTCGCAACCGCCGGTGACGAGATCCACGACGCAGCCGGTCAGATCCTCGCAGTGGTAGCCGGCCGCGCACATATAATCCGTCTCGGCAGGCGTGAAGCAGTCGCCGTAGCACGAGGCGGTGGTCGAGTTGCACGCCCTGTTCCCGACCGAGCAATGGGTCTCGCTCGTGCAGCACGTGGAGCCGTCCGCGCAACAGACGTCGTTCTGGCAGTGCAGGAACGTCTCGCACTCGAGGTCTCCCGAGCACGGGTCGCCGACATCGCCGAGATCCGTGTCGGTGTCCGTATCCGTATCCGTATCCGTGTCGGAATCGGTATCGGTATCGGTATCCGTGTCGGTGTCGGAATCCGTGTCCGTGTCGGTGTCAGAATCCGTGTCCGTGTCCGAATCGGTGTCCGTGTCCGTGTCCGAATCGGTGTCCGTGTCCGTCGACCCGTCCGGACCGCTGTACCCGGGCAGGCTCAGGCAGCCGGCCGCGAGGAGGGACGCGAACAGGGCGACCGTCAGGCGCATCGTCATCGTCTCCATGGTTGTATCCCCCCCCTAAAATTCCACGGCGATCCCACCGGGAGCCGCGCGCACCGCCACGGCGCCCGCGTCGCCTTCGATCTTCTCCCTGCCGCGCCGGTCGAGCACGATCAGCACGACGCCCGCGGCGATGAAGACGCCGGCGCCGACGAACCCGCCGATCATCACGCCGTGCGCCGTCTGCGCGTCCTCTCCCGCCGCGTCGTACTCGTCGCGCGACGCCGGGTTCTCGACCGTGTCCAGGGCGTCGCCGCGCTTGGCCGCGAACACCCCGCCGAGCACCCCCGCGCCCGCGCCCACGGCGAGCGCCGCGATCCCGCCTATCAAGAGGCCGCGCGGCCGCTTCGCCCCGTCGGGCTCCTTTGCCCCGCCCGCCTCGAGCGACACCGCCACGGTCGCCGTGCCGGCCGAGGCGACCTGGACCTTCCGCACGAACGGCGCCTTGCCCGCCTGCAGCACCTTCACCTCGTGCTCGCCCGGCTGCACCTCGCCCTCGTACGGGCAGCCGCCCACGACCTTGCCGTCGAGGTGCACGACCGCCTCCCCGGCCTCGCACGCGATCTCGATCCACGCGGCCACGGCGCGCAGCTTCGCGCGCACCGCGATCGTCGCGCCGGACGCCACGTTCACCTCGGTGCGAAGCGGCTTGTAGCCGTCCCGCTCCACGCGGATCGAGTGCTGGCCCGGATCCGCGAGCAGCGCGTCCTTCAGCGGGGTGCGGCCCACCGCGCGATCGTCCACGAACACCTCGGCGCCTCCCGGCGCGCCGTCGATCAGGATCGTGCCCACGAGCTTCTGCATGTCCGCGAGCGCCTGCTCGACGTTCAGCTTCATCTCGGGCTTGACGTTCGCGCCCATGGCCGAGAGGTACTTCTTGAACGACGCGATCGAGTCGACATAGCGGAAGAGCGCCTTCTGGCACATGGCGATGTTGTAGAGGAGCCCCGGCTTGGGGACGAGCTCGTACGACTCCTCGAACGCGGCGAGCGCGGCCGGGTAGTTCTCCTCCTTGATGAGCGCCATCCCATCCTGGAACTTCGTCTTGGCGACCTCCTGATCATCCGCCGCCGCGAGGCGCGGCGCGACCGCGAGCAGGAGCGCGGCGGCCGCGAGGACGGCCATGAGCCTCTTCGTTTCACTCGGATGCATCTCAATCCCCGTTTCTCGTGACCGTGCGGGGTGCGGTGCGAACGGATCGCGCCTCCACCCAATCCCATGATCACGTCCCAAAGCGGATGTGACGGGAGCATACCAGAGCCCCCCCGGCTCAATCAACGTCCTCTATTTTTCCAGAATAATCGCGCGCCCGCCCGCATTTCTTTTTCCATGAAACGCAATCTGCTATGCCCGGTGCAGGGCCGATATCGATCAGGAACGGGACGACATTGACGAACAACAAGAATGAATCCGGCCGCGCGGACGACCTCGCGACCTACTTCGCCCCGCGCGGAGAAAGCCGTCCGGGGTTCTTCACCCGACGCGACTTCCTCGTGGTGGGCGCGGGCGCGGCGCTCTCCTGCGCGCTGCCGTTCGGCTGCGGCGACGACAAGGGCAAGGCCGGGGGCCCGGGCGCGGCGCCGCCGGACGTCGCGGCCAAGGGCACGCCGTGGGACGGGACGACGCGCGCGCTCGACCTCATGGACGCGCTCCACCTCGCGGACATCCGCCACCACGGCGAGTACGTCGACTTCGGCACCGCCGCGCGGTTCAAGTACACGCTCGGCGGCTGGATGAGCGGCTTCGACAACGACGTCGACATGAACGGCCTCGCGTACACGTGGGCCACGCGCTCGCCGTCGCGGATCTACTTCAGCCTGCCCGAGCCGAGGCCGCTGACGTTCGAGCTCCGCGTCAAGAAGGCCGGGGTCGAGTGGTTCTCGATCTACCTGAACGACGCGCCGCTCACGAAGCTGACCATGAAGGGCGGCGACTTCGAGGTCGTGCGCGCGACGAGCGCGATCGAGCAGGCCAAGGCCGGCGAGAACCTCCTGAAGCTCGTGTACGGCGAGCACGAGAACAAGGTGGCGGGCTCGCTCGCGGCGTTCGCGGTCGACTACCTTCGGATCATCCCCGAGGGCGAGGCGGGGGCGGATCCGTTCGAGGCGCCGCAGCTCGGCGAGCTCAGGCGGCCGCACAAGATCGACGGCAAGGAGATCGACTCGCTGCTCCTGCCGGTGCCGATGACGCTGTCGTACTACCTCGAAGTTCCCGCCGCGTCGAGCCTGTGCGTCTCGGCCGCGTGCGTCCCGCCCGGGGACGCGCAGAAGCCGGCGCCCGTCGGGCTCAAGGTGCGGCTCACCCCGGCGGACACGATGGCGACCGTCGACGTCGCGGACGCGTCGATCGCCGCGGGCGAGTGGCAGGATCAGATGTGGAGCCTCGGCAAGGCCGCGGGCAAGCTCGCGCGGCTCGATATCGAGATCGCGGGCGAGAAGGGGAGCCGCGTCGCGCTCGGCGCGCCGGCGATCCGGATCGCGCCGCCGCGGGTGGAGGACGCGTCCCGCCGGCCGAAGAACGCGATCGTGCTGCTCATCGACACGCTGCGCGCGGACAAGCTCTCGGCGTACGGCAAGACCCACGTCAAGTCGCCGGCGCTCGACAAGTTCACGTCCGAGGCGACGCTGTTCGAGCGCTGCCAGGCGACCGCCAACTGGACCAAGCCGTCGTGCGCGTCGGTGCTCACCGGGCTCTACCCGGACACCCACAAGGCGCGCGGCCACTCGTCGCGGCTCGCCCCGTCGATCAAGATGGCCGGCGAGATCTTCCAGGCCGCGGGCTACGCGACCGGCGCGTTCATCGCCAACGGCTACCTCGCGGGCGAGTTCGGCTTCAACCGCGGCTGGACGCAGTACGTGAACTACATCCGCGAGAACAAGCCCTCGACCGCGGAGAAGCTGTTCCCGGACGTCGTCGCCTTCATCCAGGCGCAGGTCGCGGCCGGCAAGCCGTTCTTCACCTACGTGCAGACGATCGATCCGCACGTCCCGTACGATCCGCCGGCCGAGGATCTCAAGCTCTACGACGCGGAGCCGTACACCGGGCCGATCGTGCCGCGCGGCACGGGCGAGCTGCTCGAGGCGTTCAAGCGGAAGCGCGTCGTGCTCGAGCCGCGCGACAGGCGCCACCTCGAGGCGCTGTACGACGGCGAGGTGACCTACCACGACCGCCACTTCGGCCGGTTCCTCGACTCGCTCGCGCGCGACCGGCTGCTCGACGACACGATGATCGTGGTGTGCGCGGATCACGGCGAGGAGTTCTTCGAGCACGAGTCGGTGGGCCACGGCCACACGCTCTTCCAGGAGCTGCTGCACGTCCCGCTCGTCGTCCGCGCGCCGGGCGTCGTGCCCGCGGGCAAGCGGATCCGCGAGGACGTCGGGCTCTGCGACGTCCTGCCCACCGTGCTCGCCGCACTCGGCCAGGCGCCGGCGGCGGGCGTCGAGGGGCGCAGCCTGATCCCGACCGCGAACGGCGCGGCCCCGGATCCCATGGGCGCGGCGTTCTCGAGCTTCTGGAGCGAGGCGGACGACCGCAACCTCCAGTGGAGCGTGCGCAAGGGCGACTGGAAGCTCAAGATGCGCGGCCCGGTGAACACGTCGCTCCACAACCTCGTCGAGGATCCGCGGGAGGTGACCGACGCGGACGAGCGCTACCCGATCGCGGTGCGGGCGCTCAGGATCGCGCTCGGCCAGTTCATCGGCGCGCCGGACAAGGCGGCGTGGGCGTCGGGCAAGATCGCGGCCCAGGCCGCGGCCAAGCCGCAGGGCGCCGAGGACAAGGCCGAGCAGATCCCCGAGGAGCTCAAGGCGCAGCTTCGGCAGCTCGGGTACATGCAGTAGCCGAGCCCGGCTCACGGCGCCCAACGGCGGCGCGGTTTTCCCGGCGCACAGAACCTACCAGGAAGGAAGTCAGGGCCAAGCGCGATAGCTTTAATGGAAGCGCCGTGCTCGGGCTTTCGATCATTGTTATCATGAACGGGGCAGCTCGACGGATGGGTAAAGCGATGCGCACGATGAAGACGCTCTTGCCGACAACGCTCGGGACGATGGTCCTCGGGCTCACCGTGTTCTCGGCCGGGTGCTGGGGCTCCCAGCCGCCGAAAGGGCCGATCGGATCGACGGATTCGGACAGCGACAGCGATTCCGATTCCGACGTGGACGCCGATACCGACGGCGATTCCGACATGGACACCGACACCGACGGCGACACAGACATCGATACCGACGATTGGCCGACGGACACGGAGTGCTACTGGGGGGACCTCACCATCGCGGACGCCTCGGACGTGGCCACGCTGGAGCCGTGGACGTGCCTCACCGGCGGCGACCTGACCATCACGACGTCCGTGCTCACCGACGTGGATCTGCCGAACCTCCAATGGGTCGGCGGGAATCTGATCATCGAGAACAACACAACCCTGACGAGCCTCTCGGGGCTGAGCGCCCTCTTCGACGTGAACGGGGACCTGAACATCACCGGCAATGCCGGCTTGACGACCCTGTCCGGCTTGAGCGCCCTCCAGTCGGTGGGAGGGAGCCTGGAAGTCGCATCCAACCCCGACTTGGCGAGCCTGGGCCTGACCGCGGTCAACTCAGTGGGCATCATGTCGGAGGACGGGAGCATCACCATCGATTCCAATCCCGCGCTGACGAACGCGAACCTGACGAGCCTCACCTCCGTCTCCGGGAACCTCGAGATCTTCGACAACGACGCCCTGGCGAGCCTTTCGGGCCTCGGCGCATTCGCCTCGGTGGGCGGGAACTTGTACGTCTCGGACAACGGCCATTTGACGAGCCTCGGTGGGCTGGGCAACGTCACCGACGTCGGCGACTACCTGTACGTCCAGGGGAACGATCTCCTCGCGAGCCTGGACATGACCGATCTCGCGATCTGCCCGAACCTGACCGTCATCTCCAACCCGGTCCTGCCCCAGTGCGAGGCGTGCGGCCTGCTCGTCGAGCTCGACGAGCCCCCGTTGAGCTTCAACTTCTCGGGAAACCAGGCGGACACCTGCCCCACCGACTGCACCTGACAGCCGACGCGGCGCCCGGTCTTTTTTTCCCCCTCCCCTTGACCATTTCCTCGGTGTGTATATCTTTCGACCGCGTTGAGCGGTCCGGGCTGGGGAGTGCTCAACGGTGAAAACATCTGCAACACAGCGAAAAGATAGAGAAAGGAGACCATCATGGCAATCAGACCACTTCGTGATCGCGTGCTCGTGAAACGGCTCGAGTCCGAGGAGAAGACCAAGGGCGGCATCATCATCCCGGACGCCGCCAAGGAAAAACCGCTCGAGGGCAAGGTCATGGCCGCGGGTTCCGGCAAGCTGCTCGAGGACGGCAAGATCCGGCCGCTCGACCTCAAGGCCGGCGACAAGATCCTGTTCGGCAAGTACACGGGCACCGAGGTGAAGGTCGACGGCGAAGAGATGGTGATCCTGCGCGAGGACGACGTGCTCGCGGTGATCGAATAACGGAAAGAGGAGGAGTGACATGGCAGCGAAGCAGATCATTTTCGAGCAGTCCGCCCGCAACCACATCCTGAAGGGCGTGAACACGCTCGCGAACGCCGTGAAGGTGACGCTCGGCCCCAAGGGCCGCAACGTCGTCATCGAGAAGTCGTGGGGCTCGCCGCTCGTGACCAAGGACGGCGTGACCGTCGCCAAGGAGATCGAGCTCGAGGACAAGTTCGAGAACATGGGCGCGCAGATGGTCAAGGAGGTCGCCTCCAAGACGTCGGACGTCGCGGGCGACGGCACCACGACCGCGACCGTGCTCGCCCAGGCGATCTACCGCGAGGGCTCGAAGCTCGTGACGGCGGGCCACAACCCGATGTCGCTCAAGCGCGGCATCGACAAGGCGGTGGTGTCGATCATCGAGGGGCTCGCCGGCATGAGCAAGAAGGTCAGCGGCCGCACCGAGATCGCGCAGGTCGGCACGATCAGCGCGAACGGCGAGGTGGCGATCGGCGAGATGATCGCCGAGGCGATGGAGAAGGTCGGCAAGGAGGGCGTGATCACGATCGAGGAGGCCAAGGCGATGGAGTCCACGATGGAGGTCGTGGAGGGGATGCAGTTCGACCGCGGCTACCTCTCGCCCTACTTCATCACCGATCCCGAGCGGATGGAGACGGTCTACGAGGACGCGCTCATCCTGATCCACGAGAAGAAG
>JALNZK010000182.1 GCA_023229365.1 Pseudomonadota bacterium
TCATTCCCTCTCCCAACGGGAGAGGGGCAGGGGTGAGGGCCGTGATCGCACGTCGGTCTCCTCATTCCCTCTCCCAACGGGAGAGGGGCAGGGGTGAGGCTTGATCGCGCGGGCTCCCTGTGCTACTCCGCTGCGGAATTTGGGCGATTAACTCAGCGGTCAGAGTGCCGTCTTCACACGGCGGAAGTCCCCAGTTCAAATCTGGGATCGCCCACCATCGCAGGGATCGCCGGCTCGCCCATGAAGCTCGACGACAACCAGAACCGCGCGTTCACGGCGCCGCCGGGCGCCGCGGAGGAGCTCGCCGCCGCGCTCGAGGCCGCGACCGGCGAACCCGCCCCGGCGGTGCTCGCCGATCCGATGCCGCCGCAGGCTCTGCGCGAGGCGCTCGACCGCGTCCTGCTCGCCGCGCGGCCGGACCGGGGGCTCGCGGTCCTCGTGCGCTCCGGCGTGCTCGCGGCCGTGCTCCCGGAGGCGGCGGCGCTCGTCGGCTTCGGCGAGGGGGTGCGGCACAAGGACGTCTGGGCGCACACCTTGCAGGTCGTGCGCCAGACCCCGGCCCGGCTCGTCGTCCGCTGGGCCGGCCTGCTCCACGACATCGGCAAGGTGGCGACGCGGCGGTTCGAGACCGACGGCACGGTGTCGTTCATCGGGCACCCCGAGATCGGCGCGCGCATGTTCGACAGGATCGCGCGGCGGCTGCCGTTCGGCGAGGACGAGCGGGAGCGGCTCCGGTTCCTCATCGCCGGCCACCTCCGCGCGGCGGCCTACGAGGACGCGTGGACCGACTCCGCGGTGCGCCGCTTCGCGCGGGACGCGGGCGCGAACCTCGACGACCTCCTGGACCTCGCGCGCGCGGACATCACGAGCAAGTACGCGGAGAAGGTCCGGCGGGGGCTCCGGCAGATCGGGCTGCTCGCCGACAGGATCGCCCTGCTCTCCGCCGAGGACGCGAAGCCGGCGCCGCTGCCCAAGGGGCTCGGCACGGCGCTCATCTCCGCGCTCGGGATCGCGCCGGGGCCCGGGCTCGGGCGCCTGATGGAGCGGCTCCGCGAGGAGGTGGAGCAGGGCCGCCTCGGCGCGCAGCGCGAGCACGATCATTACCTCGAGTACGTGAGGAACAACCCGGGGCTGCTCGACGGGCGCCCCCGGAGCGAGGAGGCGGAGTGATGCGGCGAGAGGAAGCTCTGGAGCTCGTGAGGAGCCGGCTCGGGGACGGGCCGACCTTGGCCCACAGCCTGGCGTGCGAGGCGTGCATGCGCGCGCTCGCCGCCCGCTTCGGCGAGGACGCGGAGCTGTGGGGGCTCGCGGGGCTCGTCCACGACATCGACCTCGACGAGTGCGCGCACGACCTCGAGCGGCACACGCTCGTCGGCGCCGAGGTGCTGCGGGCCGCGGGCGCGCCCGAGGCGGTCGTCGACGCGGTGCTCGGCCACAACGACAAGGCGCCGCGCGTCACGCGGATGGCCAAGGCGCTGTGGGTCGTCGACCCGACGACCGGGTTCGTCACCGCGACCGCGCTCATCCGGCCGTCGCGGAGCACGTCGGACCTCCCGGCGTCGAGCGTCAAGAAGCGGATGAAGGACAAGCGGTTCGCGGCCGGGGTGAAGCGCGAGCAGATCGCGGCGTGCGAGGCGGAGCTCGGGATCGGGCTCGACGACTTCCTCGCCGCGTGCGTCGCGGCGATGGACGGCGTCCGGGACGCGATCGGCCTCGGCGGCGCGGCGCAAAACGGCTGATCATGCATCGGACAGAGTGATTTTTCGTTGAAAAATTGGTTACTTGACGAAGTTTGAATGAATGCTAGTATTCCCCGTCTCAACCAACGGTTCCATAACGGGCCAGTGATTTATCCGCGCTGCGAAGTGCACGCGGAAAAAAGAGGAGAGAAGAAAATGACGAAGATGTTTTGGGTGGTTCTTAGCGCGCTGGTTCTGAGCTTCGGTTACGTGGCCTGCGGCGGTGACGACTCCAGCTCGGACAGCGACGCGGACTCGGACAGCGACAGCGACTCCGATAGCGACAGCGATTCGGACAGCGACAGCGACACCGACAGCGACACCGACAGCGACACCGACTCCGACACGGACACGGATACCGACACGGACAGCGATGCCGACTGCACCGAAGAGGCCGAGTACGTCGCTTGCGACGGCACGCCGGCGAGCTGTGACGACATCGTCGATTCGTATTTCGGCTGCTGCGACGGCTCCAACATCTACTACTGCGACGACGGCACGACCCTGTCGGGCGGCGACTGCGCCACCGAAGGTCTGTCCTGCTGCTACGACTCGACGAACGACTTCATGAGCTGCATCTAGTCGTCGAATTGGTCTGAAAAACAAAGGGCCCTGCACGATGTGCGGGGCCTTTTTTTTACCTCTCTCGATGCGAGTCGATAATCGGGAAGACAAGACCGCTGGGTGGGGTACCCAGGCTTTGGGCGGGCGGTCAGGCGCTTACGCAGCCTCTTCGGAGACCTTCCGGGCCTTCTTGAAGGCGCGCTTGAACCGCTGGAGCTCGGCCATCACGGCCGCGTCGTTGCGGAACACGCTGCGGGCCACGGCGAGCGCCGACGCGTACCTCTGGTAGCGCGCGTCCTGCGCCTGGGCGAACCGCTCGTGCAGCGCGAGGAACTCGCCCTGCGCCCTGTCGTGCTCGACGCGCTCCGCGCGCTGGGCATCGACGTCCGTCTCGAGCTGGCCGAGGTCCACGCCGCTGAGCTCCCAGTGCCTGGTCTGGATCAGGACGACCAGGGCCTCCAGGAGATCGTCGAACATCTTCGAAGGATGGTACTGCTGCTTCGCTTTCATGGGACGTTCCTTTCGTTGTGACCTTCCGGTCGTTTGTTCTTCCGGTCCGCGCGCGTTTGGACCATCGCTCGGGGGCTATTGCAATCGTGATGCCAATGCCGTTCGTCGCACCTCGGGTGCGGCTCCTCGCACCTCGGGTGCGGCTCCTCGCACCTCGGGTGCGGCTCTTCGCACCTCGGGTGCGGCTCCCCGCATCTCGAATGCGTCCCCCCGCACCACTGCTGCGTTTCCTCGCATCCCGGCTGCGCCTCTTCGCATCTCGAATGCGGCCCCCCGCACCTCGGGCGCGCCTCCTCGCACCTCGGCTGCCTCGGGAGGCATCCCGAGTGCGTCGTGACGCGGCGGGGGTGTGAATTGAATTCACACCCTGTGTCGTGCTGACAACAGTGCCTCCCTCAGGACGAATACGTCGTCGATGATAGCGCGCCGACGAGACGACATGACCTGCGTCTGATCGCCTTTCTCCGACCTTCCGCGTCGATTTCCGGCAACCTTTTCCCGAAACGGCCGATTCAGGAGCGTGCGTTCCGCGATCCTGACAGCGCTCGTGCTCCTCGCGGCGATCGCCGCGCCCGACGCCGCGTCCGCGTCCGCGCTCGGGCGGCCGGTCGGGCCGGTCGACGGCCTCGCGTGCGCGCCCTCGGACCCCGACGTCGCCGCCGCGATCGTGAACGGCGCCGTGTGGCTCACGCGGGACGGCGGCGCCACGTGGCGCGCGATCCGCAGGGTCGAGCCGCTCTTCGGCCGGACCGCCGCGGCGGCGACGGGCGAAGAGGAGAGCGCAGAGGAGAGCGAGGCGGAGGAGGCCGAGGAGCCGGGCGCGCCCGCCGGCGGGCGCTTCGCCCTCGCGGTCGCGGATCGCGGGGACTGGGCCGCGGCGCGCGACGGGAGGTGGGTGGCGGAGCTCGGCGGCCGGATCGAGGTGCACGAGGAGCGCGGGGCCGCCGCCCTCGGGCTCGCGTTCGACGCGGCCTCCCGGCTCTGGGTCGCGGCCGGCGATCGCCTGATCGTCGCGGAAGTCGGCCGCGCGGCGCGGATCGTCCCGCTCGCGGGATCGGTCGCACCGGCGCCGCTCCCGGGATCGGACGCCGTCGTCGTCCCCGGCGCCCGCGGGATCGCGGAGCTCTCCACCGGCACGGGCGGCGAGATCGCGGTGCGCGTGATCGGGCCGCCTGCGGACGCGATCGCCGTGAGCGCCGTCGACGGGGCGGTGTACGCGGCACGTCGCGGGGCGATCTCCCGGCTCGCCGACGGGGTCGAGACGCCGCTCGCGGCGCGGGCGCCGGCGCGCACGAGCCTCCTGGCGTTCGCGGACGGCGCGCTCTTCGCCCTCTCGGAGGGGCGCTGGCACGGCATCTCGAGCGCCGGCGGATCGCGGCTCGTCGCGGCGCGCGCGATCGCCGCGGACGCGCTCGGGCGCCTCTGGCTCGGCGCGGAGCTCGGGCCGATCTCTCCGAAGGCGCACGACGCCGCGTCTGCCGCCGGCCCACCTCCGGCGCCACTCCCACCATCGGCGGTCGACTTCTCACGCCGGCCGCCGCCGCCGTGCGCGCGCCCCGTCGCCGCGCTGCTCCCCGACGCGAAACTGTCCTTCGGCTTCGGGCTCCGCGAGGTCGCGTCGCGCGCCGCGGACGGCGCGACCTTGACGGCCGGATCGCGATCGTGGCTGGCCGTCGGATTGACCTTGAGATGGGATCTCGGGCGCCCGGCGGCGGACGGGAGGTGCGAGGCCCGGGTGGAGCGGCACGCGAAACGCGAGGAGAAGCGCCTCGCCCGCGCCGTCGAGCTGCACGCCGAGCTCGCCCGCGCGGAAGCGGCTCTGGCCGCGGCGCGCGGCGTCGCGGAGGCGCTCTCGGCGTCCATGGCCGCCGAGGCGGCGTCGGCGCGGATCGCAGGCATCAACGGGCGAGCGCCCGACGAAAAGGAGAAGAAGAAATGATCAGATCCATCGCCGTCCTCGTGTCCTTCACAGCTGCCCTGTGCGGCTCCTCGGCCGGGGCCGAGGAGGCCGGCCCCGAGCCGCCGCCGATGCGCCGCGTCGAGGAGGCGCTCGTCCTCCTCCCCGACGAGCCGAGCCTCGCCGCGCTCGAGCGCGCCGCGCTCAGGAGGGCCGACGCGGACGCCGAGTCCGTGCGCCGGCTCCCGGCGTCGGTCCACGCGGCGGCCGCGCTGCCGGCGATCAAGCTCTCGGTCGATCGCGACGTCGGCCGCGACGAGAGCCTCGACCGCTACCAGGACGAACCGGATCGTTGGGGCGCGGACACCGACCGCGGGATCGGCCTGAGCGCGTCGGCCGAGTGGAAGCTCAACGAGCTCGTCTTCGACCCGGACGAGGTGCGCGTCTACGACCTCCTCGGGGATCGCGCCGACCGCCGCGAGGCGCTCCTGACCATGCTGGTGGGCGCCTACTTCGAGCGGCGGCAGCTCCTCTTGACCGAGCTGCTCCTGCCGGCGACGACCGCCGAGGAGGCGATCGCGCGCAGGATCCGGATCGACGAGCTCACGGCGGTGATCGACGCCTTGACAGGCGGGCTTCTGTCCCGCAACCTGAAACGGAGATCCGTCGACGCCGGGCGTCGATGACGAGGGAAGATGGGCATCGAGAATCGCCAAGCGGCACGGTACAGCGTGGAGGTCGCGGCCGAGGTGTACACGCCCGGCGCGGTGCTCTCCGCGAAGACGAGGAACCTGAGCGAGACCGGGGTCTGCTTCGATCTGAGCACCCCGCTCGAGGAGGACGCGACCGTCGGCGTGTCGCTCTTCCTGGTGTCCGACGGGATCGAGGATCCGGACGCGGAGCCGCTGAACGTCAAGGCGTCCGTGGTCTGGTGCTCGGAGCGGGAGGACGGCGGCACGTCGGCCGGCATGCGCTTCATCGACGTCGACGATCGCGGCACGCAGGTGATCTCCCACTTCCTTTCACAGCTCGGCTCGTAGGCCCGCGCCCGGCCCGCACCGCCCGAGGCCGCCGGAGAGGAGAGTCACGATGGTCCCGTCGAGAGTCGCATGGTTCGCCGCCGCGTTCCTCTTCGCCGCCGCCGCGCACGCCGAGGAGGCCGCGGCCGCGGAGCACTACAAGGCGGGAGTCGCCGCGTTCGACGCCGGCAGGTTCGCCGAGGCGCTCGCGGCGTTCACCGAGGCGTACAACCTGTCCTCGAAGACCGACCTCCTCTACAACCTCGGCGTCTGCGCCGAGAAGGTGGGCGATCGCGACAAGGCGATCGCGTACTACAGGCTCTACCTGGAGGAGAAGCCGGACGCCGAGGACGCCGCCGAGGTGAAGGCGCGGCTCGAGGCGCTCCAAGGGAAGGCCGAGGCCCCCGCGGCCCAGCCGGCCGCCGCCCCGGCGAAGCTCTCCCCGGCGCCGCCGCCGGACGACGAGGGGGCCGGCGGCGCAGGTGACGGCGAGCCGAAGAGGAGCCCGCACACGGGTCCGATCCTCCTCATGAGCCTCGGCGGTCTCGTCGTCGTGACCGGCGCGATCACGGCCGGCTCGGCGTACAGGACGCACCAGGATCTCGAGTCCACCTGCTCGCCCGACTGCTCCGACGACAAGGTCGACAACCTGCGGGGCGTGGCGCTGGCCGCGGACCTCCAGTTCGCGGTGGGCGGCGCGGCGGTCGCCGCCGGCTTCCTGTGGTGGCTGCTCAAGACGCGGCACGAGGAGCGCGGCGACGAGGCCGTCGGGATCGAGGCCGCGGCCTTCGCGGCGCCGGACGGCGGCGGCCTGCTGCTCCAGGGGAGGTTCTGATGCGCGCCCTGAAACGGATCGTCGCCCTGGCCGCGTGCGCCGCGGCGTGCTCCTGCTCGCTCGCGCTGGATCCCGACGCGCTGAACGCGGGCACGCCCGTGGACTCGGGCCCGCCGCCGTGCACCGGCAACGCGGACTGCGACGACGGGATCGCGTGCACGGGCGACCTCTGCCGGGAGGACGGCAGCTGCACGCACACGCCCGACAACTCGCTGTGCGGGTACCTCGAGATCTGCGACGTCGAGGAGGGCTGCGTCCCGACCGGCGACGAGTGCAAGGTGACCGGGGACTGCGACGACGACGTCGCCTGCACGATCGACTCGTGCGTCCTCGGGAGCTGCGTGCACGACCCGGATCACCCGTCCTGCGAGAGCGAGAACCCGTGCATCGAGAACGAGGCGTGCGATCCCGTCGCGTGCGCGGCGGACGAGGAGTGCGATCCCCTGAGCGGCTGCCTGCCGGGCAACGTAGTCTTCTGCGAGCAGAGCGGGCTGCCGTGCATGGAGACCGCGTGCGATCCGACCGACGGCGAGTGCGCGGACTTCCTCGTCGCGACCGCGGACAACGACGCCGACACCTACCTCGACGAGGACTGCGGCGGCGACGACTGCGACGACGAGAACGGCGCGATCCACCCCGGCGCCGCCGAGCCATGCAACGCCGTCGACGACGACTGCGACGGCCTCACGGACCTCGCCGCGATCGCCGGGCCCCTCGAGCTCGACGCGGCGGGCGCCATCGGGCCGGCGGGGATCGCCGCGGGCGGCGGGCTCGCGGCCGTGGTCTGGCAGCGCGGCGTGTACGGGGCCGGCGCGGTGCTCGCGGCCGTCGTCGGGAGCGACGGCGCGACGATCGACGACGCGCTCGACTTCACCGCCTCGGGAGGCGCGGGCGCCGTCGGCAGGGCGCCGGACGTCGCGGCGGGCGGCACCGCGGGCGGCTTCTGGGTCGTGTGGGTCGCGGACGGCGCGTCGACGGACCCGGTGGCGACCGTGATGGAGCTGACCGCGGACGAGGGCGCCGGGACCGTGACCGCGGGGACGGCCGTCGCGCTCGGCTCGGGCACGGCCACCGAGGTGACGACCCCCCGGATCGCGTGGGACGGCGCCGGATCGGGCTGGGTCGCGAGCTTCGCCGCGGCGTACAGCGACACCTCGCGGACCGTCGAGCTCGAGGCGCAGGACATGCACAGCTCCCCGGCCGGCTCCTTCGAGGTGAGCTCCTTCGAGGTGAGCTCCGCGACCGACGCCGTCGACGGCCTCTCGCTCGCGGTGATCGGCGCGGACGCCTACGCGGTGGCGTGGGCGCGCGAGGACGCGTCCTCGGACGGCGATCTCGAGGTCTTCGCGGCCGAGATCGAGCTCGCCGCCGACGCCTGGGCCAACGCCGCCGGGTTCCCGCAGCGGATCTCGCCCGCCGACGCCACGGCGGGGGACGTGGACGGTTCCTTCTGGCCGTCGCTCGCGGCCACGGGCGCCGGCGCCTGGGTCGCCGCGTTCGCCGACACGGATCCGGGCACGATCCGCCAGTCGGTACCGTGC
>JALNZK010000183.1 GCA_023229365.1 Pseudomonadota bacterium
CGGACGCACCGGCCGCCGGCTAGGGCAAGCTCGTCACGGTCACGAAGGACAAGGTCCGCGTGCGCAAGACGCCGGTCGACGGCGAGATCATCGGCAAGATCGGCCAGGGGAACCAGGTCCGCCTGCTCAAGCAGAAGGAGGGCTGGTGCCAGATCGTGACGCCGACCGGGAACGAAGGCTGGATGATCTGCGATGCGCTCGGTCTCTAGCACGGTGCTGCTGGCGGCGGCCCTCGTCGCGGGATGCGGACAGGCGTCCTCGAGCGAGCGGCAGGAATTCGATCGCCTCGAGAGCTCCCTCTCGGCACTGAGCAGCTCGCTGGAAGGCTCGTGGCTCGAGCGGCTGGACGACCTCCGCCGCATGGAGCTCGGGTCGCAGCGCGTCGCGGCGGTCCGGACCACCTGCGTCGCGGCCTACGAGAAGTTCGGCGAGGCGACCGCGCGCCTCCGCGCCGCCCGGGACGACGTCGACCGCCTGGAGAGGAGCCTGCGCGGGAAGGCCGACGCCGGGCTCGACGAGATCGCGCGCCTGCACGCCCGCGCGGGGCAGTCCACCGCGGACGTCTCGAGCTCGCTGGACGACGCCGAGGCGCTCGTCGCGCGCTGCGAGAAGGACAGGCGGGCGCTCCGGGAGGCGCTCGCGGCGTCCCGCTGACGGGATCGCGGGGAACAAACCCCGTCGGTCGCGTGTTCCGAAATCGCCATGACGAAGCCGTTCGCACGCCTCCTCACCCTCGCTGTCCTCGCCGCCGCAGCGTGCGGCGAAGCGGCCTCCGGCGCAGGCGCTCCGGCCGCTCCCGCGCAGACCCTGCCCTCCGTGAACGACGCGCGGAACGACCTCGTGCTGAGCTGGTACGGGGACGGGGGGCCCGAGGTGGCGTCCAAGGTCGCCGAGGTGCCGGTGGAGGCGCGCCGCGAGGTCCGCGTGCAGGACCCGTCGATCCCGCCCGAGGAGCGCGATGCGTCCCTCGTCTTCGTGGCGGATCTGACGCGGGCGAACCCCGACGGCTCGTACCCGGTCCGCGCCGTGCCGCGGGCGGACTACGAGAAGCGACGGTCGAAGCTGAAGCCGCAAGATCCGCCGAAGCCGACCGTCGGCCCGACGGAGACGGGCGGTGCGAAGGTCGTCATGTACGCGACCAAGACCTGCCCGGTTTGCAAGAACGCGCGGCGCTGGCTCCTCGACCAGGGGATCCCGTACGTCGAGAAGGACCTCGAGGTGGACGAGGCGGCTGCGGCCGAGCTCGCCGCGAAGGGGAAGGCGCAGGGCGTGCCGACCTCGGGCGTGCCGATCTTCGAGATCCGCGGCCGGCTCCTCCCGGGGTTCGACCCGGGCGCGATCAAGTCGGCGCTCTCGGGCGCGGTCCCGACGCCGCCCGCCGCCCCCGCCCCGGCTCCGGCCCCGCAGAGGATCCCGCTGCAACCGGTCCCGCAAGCGACGATCTGACATGCCCCTTCCCAAACCATCGGCGCCTCTGGTAGCTTTGTACGTTTTTTGAAATAGACCGTTCTCCTCGGAGGGAGCTCATGGAAGACACACGCGCCACGGACAACGTCCACTTCTGGGCCGCGACCGACGTCGGCAGGGTCCGGGACCACAACGAGGACAACTTCCTCGTCGACAAGAACGTCAACCTGTTCGTCGTCGCGGACGGCATGGGCGGCCACGCCGCCGGCGAGGTGGCCTCCGGCATCGCCGTCACGCAGATGCGCGACGTGGTGCGGCAGAACAAGGACCTCATCGAGGCGTACCGCGAGGGCTCGCAGATCGCCTCGGCCCGCGACGTCCTGAGCCTCCTCGAGCACGCGGTGCAGAAGGCGTGCGCGGAGATCCACGAGCTCGCGGAGCGGGAGCCCGAGAAGCGCGGCATGGGCACCACGCTCTCGTCGCTGATGATCATCAAGAACCGCGGCTTCATCGCCCACGTCGGCGACAGCCGCATCTACCTGCTCCGCGGCGGCCGCGTCGTGCAGCTCACCGAGGATCACTCCCTCATCAACGAGCTCATCAAGCGCGGCAAGCTCGCCGCCGCCGACGCCGAGAACTCGCCGTACAAGAACGCCGTCACCCGCGCGGTCGGCGTGTACGAGAGCGTCGAGGCCGACACGATCGACTTCGAGGTGCTCCCCGGCGACCAGTTCCTGCTCGCGTCGGACGGCCTCACCGGCTACCTGAAGGACGAGGAGATCCCGCCGATCCTGGGCGACAAGGAGGACATCAAGGAGATCCCGGCCGCCTTCATCGAGCTCGCGAACGGGCGCGGCGGCAAGGACAACATCACCACGATCGTCATCCGCCTCATCGACTCCGAGGGCAAGGCGATCGAGCTGAACCGCGAGATCAACCTGAAGATCGACACCATCCGCAAGATGCCGATCTTCAAGTTCCTCACGTACAAGGAGCTCGTCCGCATCCTGAACATCACGATCGTCCGCGAGGCCGCCCCGGGCGAGCGGATCATCACCGAGGGCGAGGACGGCGACGAGCTGTTCATCGTGCTGAGCGGCAAGGTGAAGGTCCACAAGGGCGACACCGCGATCGTCTCGCTCGGCGCGGGCGATCACTTCGGCGAGATGGCGCTCATCGACAAGGCGCCGCGCTCGGCGAGCGTCAGCGCCGAGATCAAGACCAGCCTCTTGCAGATCTCCCGCGCGGAGTTCTTCAACATCATCCGCAAGGAGCCGCGCATGGCGACCAAGCTCCTGTGGAGCTTCCTGCAGGTGATCTCCGACCGGCTGCGCACCACGAGCACCCAGCTGTCCGGCGCCAAGGACGAGTCGATCGAGGACCTCACCGAGGAGCTGTTCGACATCGAGCCGATGGACGAGGAGTAGCCCGGCCGGATCCCGCGCGGGTGAGAGTCACCGTAGTCGATTTCCGTCAACCTTTTCAGAGAACGGCCGATACAGGTGCGTGCCCGGCGCGGCGTCGCGGTATACTGACCAGGAGAGGACGAAGGATGGAACCCGAAACCACCATGGAAGACCTGCGGACGGTCATGCGCGAGCTGGCGGAGCAGTCGAAAGACACCGATCGCAGGCTCAACGAGCTCGGCAAGCAGATCGGCGGCCTCGGCAACCGCCTCGGCGAGTTCGTCGAGGGTGTCGTGCGGCCCGGTCTCGTGCGCCTGTTCCGGGAGAGCGGAATCGACGTCCGCGAGACGCACCGGGATCTCGAGTCCGAGCGCAACGGGAAGAAGGCGCAGATCGACCTGCTCGTCGTCAACAACACCGATGTCGTGGTGGTCGAGGTCAAGTCGAAGCTGTCCCAGCGCGACGTCGAGGAACACCTCGAGCGGATCGCCCTCTTCAAGGAGCTGTTCCCTCGCTACGCGGACGCGCGGGTCTACGGCGCCATGGCCGCGATGGTCGTGCCCGAGAAGCAGGCCGCCTTCGCCGAGGGTGCCGGTCTCTTCGTCATCGGCCAGGCGGGCGACGACGCGGTGCTGCTCAACTCTCCCGGGTTCAATCCGAAGGCTTGGTAGGGTCGTGCGAACCGCGAGAAACAGCGGGCGCCTTGACCGTCCAACGCTCGCCTTCGCCTCGATCGCACTCGCAATTCTGGCCTCCGGTACGGATGCCTCGTGCCAGGAAGGATCCGAACGAGCTGCCGGAGCGCAACCGCCATCATCCGCCGAGGCGAGGCGGCTGGAAAGGCGGGCCGAGCGGCTGCGCGAGATCAGGGAGTTGGAAGGTGGAGGTTTTTCCCAGGAGAAGCTCGACCGGTACCGCGATCGGAAGGTCGCCGGGATCGTGCTGGTCGTGACCGCTCCCGCCCTGCTCGTGACCTCGTTCGTCTTCAGCCTGCGTGCGATGCCCGGGAGCTTCTACGACGAGTTCCCGAGGACGGAGCGAACCGACGAGGAACGTCGCTACCTGGTCGCAGGCTGGGTCACCTTCTCCTCCTCAGTCTCCTGCTTTGTCGTGGGGCTCCCGCTCCTGATCAATGGCGCAAGGGGGATGAAGCGCCAGCGCCTGTTGCAGGCCGAGGAGGAAACCACCCGAATCGTCGAGCTCATCGGCGTCAGCTTCGCCCTCGGCGCGGCTTCAGGGGACGCCGTAGCGGACATGAGCGCCCGCTTCACTTTTTGAGGAGCCCACCCCTACGCTCCGGTGCCCTCCACCCACGGCCAGACCGGTCCGATGTCGACGCACGCCCGGCCCGCCGAGCGCGGGCAGTAGATCCGCACGTGGAAGTGGTCGTCGTGCGGCGCGCTGTCGCCGGGGCGCCGGATCACGCTCGCCGCGCGCTCCAAAGCCTCGGCGTCGCGATCGTGGTCGAGCGCCCAGCGCAGGAGGAGCGCCTTGACGCCGTCGCTCGCGAAGATCCACTGGACCCGCGCCTCCTCGTCGCCGAGCAGCGCCTCGACGAGCGACCAGTTGCGCGCCGCGTCGAGCCGGAGGACGCCGCCCGGATCCTTCGCGAACCCGACGCCGAACCTGTCGAACCGCGTGACCGGGCGCCCGCGGAGCGCCCGCCCGGACGGCTCGGCGACGAAGTACGCGAGATCGACGTCGCGGCCGGCCTGGTGCGAGCTGTGGCCCCGCGCCGGCCCGCCCCGCTCCGCGCTGAGATCGCCGACGTACAGCACCGCGCCCGGCGCCTCGGCGGCCACGCGCGCGGCCGAGCGCTCGACGAGCCCGACGAGCTCCCTCGTGCCGAAGCGCATCTCGGCCCGGTGGTAGCAGCGGTGGTGCGGGCCTTCCCCCGGGAGCTGCACCGCGCGCCTGAGCATCCCGTCCGCGACCGTGCCGACGGACGAGCCCCAGGGCACGCACCCCGCGAGGAGCGACGCGGCGAGGAGCGGCGCCGCCAGCCTGCCGCAGCGCGAGATCACGGCCGCAACGCCCCCGCGAGCCCGGTCACCGCGCGGTGCACCGCGTCCATGTCCGGGAAGCGCTCCTGCGGCCGCTTCGCGAGCATCCGGAGCACGACAGGATCCGCGTCGCGCGGCACGGCCCCGGTCGCGCACGCGGCCGAGGGCGGCTTCGGCTTTTCCTTGAACTGCGCCATGAGCACCTGCGCCGGCGCCCCGGTGAACGGCGGCCGCCCGGTGAGCATCTCGTAGAAGACGACCCCGAGCGCGTACTGATCGGAGGCGGGCGACGCGTCCTCCCCGGTCGCCTGCTCGGGCGAGATGTACTCCGGCGTGCCGAAGACCTGCCCCGTCGCGGTCAGCCGCCCCTCCCCGGCGATCTGCACGAGCCCGAAATCGAAGATCTTCACGCGCTCCGCCTCGTCAAGCGCAGGGCCGCCGAGGACCATGATGTTCTCCGGCTTGATGTCCCTGTGGACAACCCCGAGCGCGTGGGCGGCCGCGAGCGCCCGGCTCACCTCGGCGACGACGTGGAGGGCGCGCCCGATGGGCAGCGGGCCCTTGCCGATCAGCGAGGCGAGGCCGACGCCGTGGAGGAGCTCGAGCGCGATGAACGGCCGGCCGTCGTCGCCCAGCCCGTGGTCGAAGATCCGCACGACGTTCTCGTGCTCGACGAGGCGGGCGGCGCGGAGCTCGCGGTGCAGCCGGGTCTGCATGTCGGGATCGCTCGAGAGGTCCGCCCGCAGGATCTTGATGGCGCGCGGCGCTCCGTCGCGGAGATCGACCGCCTCGTACACCTCGGCCATGCCGCCCGAGCCGAGGCGGGAGACGATCCGGTACCGCCCGCCGACCACGCGCCCGGTCTGCTCGTCGCGCCTCTCCAGGAGCTTCATTCCGTCGAGCGCGCACCGCTGCGCCCCGTCGTCGTAGCGCCTCCGGCAGATCGGGCAGAGCTTCACCACGTCGCGCCCCCCGGAGGAGGTGCCACGGCTGGACCGTCCGGGTCGCCGGCCGCGAGCAGCTGCCCGCAGGCGGCCTGGATATCCGCGCCCCTTCTGCGGCGGATGAACGCCGACAATCCCTTGTCCGCGAGCACCTGTTGGAAGGAGGCGACACGCCCCTCTTCCGGTGGTTCCAGTTCCGTTAAATCATGAGCATTTAGAGGCAATAAGTTAATCTTTACTCTTATCTTCGCGAGGAGCCGCACGAGGTGGCGCGCGTCGGCGTCCCGATCGTTGACGCCCTTGATCATCACGTACTCTATCGTGCAGCGCCTGCGCTTGGGCATCGGGTAGGCGGCGATCGCCGCCACGATCTCGTCGAGGCCCGCGCGCACGCCGGGGACCAGCGCCGCCCTGGTCTCGTCGTCCGCCGCGTGCAGCGACACCGCGAGCGCCGCCTCGCCGCCCGTCGCCTCCCCGAGCCGCGCGATGCCCCTCGGGACGCCGACCGTGGACACCGTGACGCGCCGCGACGACAGATCCAGGCCGTCCGGGTGCCCCAGGATCTCGAGGGCGCGCAGCGTCCCCGCGAGGTTGTGCAGCGGCTCGCCGATCCCCATGAAGACGACGTTCCGCAGCGACTCCCCCGCGACCCGGTGGGCGCGGGCCAGGTGGATCTGGGCGACGATCTCCGCCGCCGTCAGGTTGCGGACGAGCCCGGCGCGGCCGGAGCGGCAGAACGCGCAGCGGACGGCGCAGCCGACCTGCGTGGAGACGCACTGCGTGAGCCGCGTCCCCTCCGGGATGAGCACCGTCTCGACGCGCGACCCGTCCGCGAGCACGATCTCGAGCTTCCGCGTCCCGTCCTCCGAGCGGAGGACGACGCCGACCTGCGCCGGGAGCACGGGACCGCGCGCCGCGACGAGATCGCGGAAGGCGACGGGGAGGTTCGTCATCTCCCGGGGATCCGCCACGCCGCGCTTGTGGATCCAGCCGAACAGCTGCCGGCCTCGGAACGCGGGGAAGCCGTTTTCGATCGCGAGGCGCGAGAGCTCGTCGGGCGTCGCTGCGAGGAGGGTCACTGGGCGTCGGTGTCCGCGGTGGACACGATGCACTCCCAGGTCGTCGGGTTCGTGCATCCGGCGGTGCTCTCGCCCGCGGCCTCGAGGCACGTCATGTAGTCGACGCAGGTCCCGGCGGCCGAGCCGCAGTCGAGGATCGCCTGGAGCCAAGCGGTGTCGTCGACGCACGCCGTGAGCTGGGCGGCGCAAGAGCAGACATCGACCGTCAGATCGAAGCCGCAGAGCTCCTCGACGCCCTTCTTCAGGTCGTCGCAGACGGTCTTCTGGTTGTCGCTGAAGTCGACGATGGTGCCCTCCGGGCACGCCGAGTAGTCGCCGGCGGTCGAGTAGTCTTTCGGGTCGTCGCAACCCGCCGCCGCGAGCCCCAGCGCGCCCAGCATCGCCGCGAAGAGAGTCAGCTTGCCGCCCATGAAGGCCTCCTGCGCGCCCGCGCCGTGTGCGCCGAGCGGATTTCGAGATGATAGGCGAAGCCCCCGGCTTGTCAATCCGACGTCCGCCCGGAATTCCGACCGTCGGGCGCCATTTTCGCGCTATGCTCGCGTCCAGTGGAAAGGCTCGCAGGACACCCGCTCTCCCGCCTCGCCGGGCTCGGCCTCGCGCTCGGGCTGCTCGTCGCGGCGTGCGCCTCGAAGGACCAGTCCGCGGTCCCGGCGCCGGCACCGGCCGCAGCCCGCCAGCTCGACACCATCGAGATCGCCGTGGCGGGTGCAGGCGACACGGGCGCCCCGCTCGTGGTCGCGGTGCACGGCCTCGGGGACAGGCCCGAGAGCTTCGCAAAGCTCTATCGCGACATCTCGGCGCCGTGCCGCCTCGTGCTCCCGCGAGGGCCGATCCCTTACGGCGACGGCTCGTCCTGGTTCGACATCGCGATCCCGTACGCGCCGGACGCGGCGCTCGGCGCGCGCATCGCGGCGGCCGCCGACGAGGTCGGGGCTCTCCTGAAGGATCTCTCGAGGAGGCGCGCGATCCGCGGCAAGCCGTTGATCACCGGGTTCTCGCAGGGCGGGATGATCTCGTTCGCGGTCGCGGTCCGCCACCCCGACGTGATCGGCGTCGCCGTTCCTTTAGCCGGTGCGTTGCCCGAGAGCGTCCTGCCGACGTCGCCCGCCCCGAGGGGCGCGCCAGCGATCCGCGCGTTCCACGGCGCCGCGGACGATCTCGTCCCCGTGGAGCACGCGCGCCGCACCGTCGACGCGCTCCCGGCCGCCGGCTTCGACC
>JALNZK010000184.1 GCA_023229365.1 Pseudomonadota bacterium
TTCCTGCGGCGCCCAGGCCGCTTTCGCCACGGACTGCTTGGCCTGCCAGACCTGCGGCGTCGGCCCCACGGGGCCCGAGTGCAAAACCGCCGACTTCGAAGACCACACCGAGTGCGTCGGCGACGACATCTACTGGTTCGATTCCTGCGGCGCCCAGGCCGCTATCGCCACGGACTGCTTGGCCTGCCAGACCTGCATCACTGGATCAGGCGGGCCGTTCTGCCAGGCGGACGTCCTCGACGATCACCTCGAGTGCAACCTGAACGACGTCTGGCAGTTCGACTCCTGCGACGCGCCGGTGTCGATCTACGATGACTGCGGCACGAACGAGGAGTGCGTCGACGAAATCGAGCCACCGGAGTGCGACTGCCTGCCCGGCTGGGTCGGCCTGGACTGCAACGTTTACGTCTGCGACGGGGGCGGCGAGGACGGCGAGACCTGCGGGACGGCGCACACCGTCGGCCGCGACGAGCTGCCGATCACGATCACCGGCGACACCGCCGCCGCGGGTGTGGATCCGAACATCAACGTGGCCTGCGGTGGCGTCAACCAACCGGGCCACGACCTGATGTACCGCGTCTACCTGTTCGCCGGCGAGGTGCTGGACGTCACGATGGACCCGACGGACGTCGGCGACGACCTCTCCGTCTCCGCGTTCTTCGATCCGTCGGCCACGGTCCCGACGTGCTCGACGACGACGCTCCTCGACTGCGACGACAGCGGCGGCAACGGCGCCCCGGAGTACCTGACCATCGTCGCCGTCGACGAGGGGTGGTACGAGATCGTGGTCGATGCGAATGCTCACGACAACGGTGGACAAGGGCTGTTCACGCTCTCCCTCTCGATCGACAACCCGGTGGCCGGCGAGTGTTACGACGGCGCGGTCACGCCGTGCGAGGACCAGGCGGTGCTCTTCGACTGGGCCGGGGCGGCGATCGCCGCGCCGATGGTCACCAACGTGTCCGGCACGGTCGACGGCATGACCTACATCTACACCTCGATAGCGTTCAGCGGCACCGCGATCCAGACGTTCGACATCCCCTGCGACGGAGGGACCTGGTACATGTGGGGCCTGCGCTGGAAGCCGTCCGACGCGCTCGCCTCGTTCCAGTTCCAGGTCGACGGCCTGCCGACCACGCCGATCGTCTGGGATATCTCCGGCGGCGCCGACTGGAACTGGGCCTGGGACCAGGCGAACGGCGACGGCTCCATGACCCCGGTCTGGTCATCGCCGCTGACCGTCGGCACGCACACGCTGACGATCTTGGGCGGCGCCTCCAATGGGGTGGACTACTGGAACCACCCGACGATGGGCTACATCATCATCACGAACGATCCGGCGTTCGCGCCGCCGGCCCTGTAGGTTCCGCCGTCGGCGGATTCCCCACCCCCCTCTTCAGCAGGATGACGTACGCGCCGCCGCCGCGGTCGATGAGCGCGACGCGATCGGGCGACGCGATCTTCGCGACGAGCGGGAACCACGGCTCCTCGCGCGCGAGGTTGCTCTTCGCGACGAACTCCGGCACGAGGATGTCGACCTCGACGTACGGCCCGCCGCCGAGCTCCGCCATCCGCTTCGCGAACGACACCGCCTCGAAGCCGGCGCGCGGGGCGACGTCGTTGTGCATGGCCCCGCCGTAGATGGCGACGATCCGGCGCGGCGCGTCCGCCGGCCGCCCGGCGACGCTGTCGGCCGCCGCGTCCCCGAGCCTCGCCGCGACGAGCTCGAGGAACGCGAGGTAGTCGAGCCCGCCGTCGGCCAGGAGCACCTTCTCGTACTCCGCGCAGCTCACGGTGAGGATGTGCGGCGCGACGCCGAGCGCCTTGGCCCGCCTGAGGAGGAGCACCGTCTCGTCCGCGGTCTCGGCCGGCCGCTCCGAGACCTCGTCCACCTCGGCGACGACCTGCTTCTCGACCTTGCCGCAGCGCCCGGCGCTCACCCAGGTCTCGACGACGAGATCCGACGCCGTTGGAGAGAGCACGGGCATCATCCGTTCCGCGAACCGCGCGATCGCGGAGCGCGTACCGCTCGTCCGGTTGAGCTGATGGTACTCGCCGAAGCCTATCACGCGCGGCTTCTCGGCCGAGAGGATCGCCTCGAGCGCCTGCGCCTCGTCGTCGAACAGGCGGTACGCGAGCTCGGGAGGCGGCGCCCCCGGACCTGCGTCGGCAAAGGCGCCGGGGCCGCCCCCGTCGACGGGCCTCGCGGCGGGCGCCTCCTCTTCGCAGCGGCAGGCGACGACGAGGAGCGCCGCGGACAGGACCGCGCCGATGCGCGCCGCGAGACGAGCCGCGATCATCGGAACAACGACGCTGCGATCCGCTGCAGCAACGATCCTTCGACGACCCTTTCGCGCGCCCCGGCCGCGCCGCACCCGCAACCGTCGCCGCCCTTCGGCTCGCCGTCCACGCCCGCGTCGGTGCCCGCGTCCGGCGCGAGGCCGTCGAACTGCGCGGTGCCCTCCGCGTCGGCGACGGCGTCTCCCACGAAGACGCGCAGGGAGGAGAGCGTGCCGCGGCCCTCTCCCTGGTTGACCGGCATGACGTAGTACTCGCCCGGCGTCACGCCGACGAGGCTGAACCTCGAGTCGCCGTCGAGCGGATAGGGCCCGAGCGCGCCCTCCGCCGCAAAGACCGTCGTCCCGTCGTACGCGAACGCGAGCGGCGCGCCCGCGGACACGAGCACGAGCATCGCGGGCTCGGCGGGCTCGGTCAGGCTCGTCGAGGCCTCGGCCGCGACGCCCATCGTGAGGTTCACAGCCGCGTCGCCCGCGGCCGCGGTGACCATGTACTGGACGATCCCCGGGACGTACGGGACGGCGGGAGCGCTGTTCACGGCCGCCGGAGCCGCGATGTTCGTCTCCCTCGCGACCTCTCCGGAGCGGCCGTCGCCGATGACGCGCGGGCAGTCGTCGGTCTGGTGCCCGGCGAACACCGCGAGCGCGGCGTCGCGCGCCGTCTCTCCGAGCAGCTCCTCGATCGCGACGGCCGTGGCGAGCGCGGCCTCCGCGAACCCCTGGTTCGCGACCACGGAGGTGAGCCCCACGAACGCCGCCTGCTCGAACTCGTGCCGCGCGGCCGCGTCGGTCCCGGCGGCGGCCTCGCGAGCCTGGTACAGCGACTGGCTCCACGCGAGCGAGTCGTAGTGCACCTCGCCTATCAGGTAGTCCGGACAGACCTCGTCGCCCAGCATGTCCCGGTACGGCTGCGGGGCCCCGGCGAACGAGTACTCGCCCATCCGCGGCTCGTTCGTGAAGAACGCCGCGAAGGCGTCGGCGTACCCCTCGCTCATGCCGCCCGGCTCGACGTTGACGCCCCACTCGTCGCCGAACTCGATCATCTGGCCCACGCCGACGGACACGGCGTTCGCCACGGAGTGCGCGAACTCGTGGTAGATCACGTCACCGTCCCACGAGAAGTCGATCAGCGTGCCCTGCCCGAAGACGATCGAGTCGAACGGGCGCTCCCATCCCGGGATGCCGGTCGGGCCGCCCGGCATGAAGAACGCGTTGTCGAACGGATAGAGCTCGCCGTCCGGGTCGACGAGGTTCGCGAAGTCGATGGTGCCGGTCATCTGGATCGGGATGCGGAAGTTGACCGTGGCCATCATCGGCACGACCTCGTGGCCCTCCCAGTCCAGCGAGGCCGCGTCCGGGTGGCCGTCCATGAGCCCGAGGAAGTAGTCGTAGATCCGGCTCACGTGGTGGAACATCTGCACCTCGGCGAACTTGTCCGTTTCCGCGAGATCGTCGAGGCCGAAGTGGGAGCCCTCCCAGGGGTACATGTACTCGCCCTCGGCGTCGGCCGAGGCCGTCTGCACCTCGCTGCAGAAGTGCGCGTTGATCTCGCCCAGGCCGAACGACGAGAGATCGAGCGGGATCGTCTGGTGGTAGTCGGGGCAGTTGCGCGCGAGGAAGAGCGGGTGGGAGAGCCACACGCAGCCCTCCGCCGGGCAGGCGCAGTCCGCGGCGCCCTCGGCGTAGTCGCACGCGGTCTGGGTCGAGAGGCCGCCGTCGTACTCGAGGCCGCCGTCCGCGAGGTCGAGGATCACGTCGACGGGATCCGCGTAGGGGCCGCCGAAGTCGCCCGGGTTGGTCTCGAACGCCCGGCCCACGTATTCGAAAGCGATCCGGTTCTCCGTCCGGACGATCGCGCCGGTCTGCGCGTCGGCGTACACCCAGTAGTTGGCGAGCAGCCCGGGGACGGCGCCGAGGTGGATCTCCCAGGCGAGCACCCCGCGGCCCGCGGCCGGCACGACCACGAGGCGGGCGCTCGTGTCCGCCGCCGCGAGCGCCGGCAGCGGCGCGGCCTCGCGGGCGACCGAGATCGCGTCGGCCGCGTCGAGCACCGGCTCGACGTCGATCCCCTCGAGCGGGGCGAGCGAGCTCGACGCGATCCGGACGGAGCCGTCGCGCCGCACGACGATCGCGAGCTCGCCTCCGACGACCGGCACGCCCTCGTACGTCTGCTGGAACCGCACGGTGCGGCCGAGCGCGTTGGGTGTCCCGCGCGACGCGCGGAGATCCTCCGGGCACGCCGCGAACAGGCCGGTGTTGTCGGAGACGAACCGCTCGGCGATCGCGACAGGCGTTCCCGGGGCCGGCCCGGAGAGCGCGCCGGCGATCAGCGACGGGTACGCCGTCTCGTCCGAAACCAGGACCTGCGGCGCCGCGTGCGCCCTCTGCGCGAGCGCCTCCAAGGCCGCGGCCGCCCGCGGGTGGAGCGCCGCCTGCGCGTTCGCCCCGCCGACGGCCAGGATCGACAACCCGAGCACGACGCATGTCAACCAACGACCCATTTCGGACCTCCTTTTGATCGCGAGGGACGCGTTCCCTGTCGACGGGTTCCCCGGGCGACGCGGTTCAGCTCACAGAGTGTACCGAAACGCGGATCGGACTGAACCGGAATTTCGCGACCCCTGCGGTTCTCTCGGCCCGGGACGCCACTCTCCCGGCGGCCGCTTGGAGATTTTCCGGCTCTGGGGTATCTAATCACCATGAGGATCTCCTTGGGGGCAGGCATCTTCGCGGCGCTCCTCGCCGCCTCGTGCTCGGGTGTCCAACCGCCGACGTACGCCGGGGACTCCGGCACCGACACGGACACGGACTCCGATACGGACACGGATGTCGACACGGACACCGACACCGACACCGACTCCGACTCCGACTCGGACGGAGGTCCGGACTCCGGGCCGGACACCGACACCGACACCGACACCGGTTCCGACACCGACACCGACACCGACACCGACACCGACACCGACACCGACACCGACGCCGATCTGTGCACGCCCGCGGACGCCGTCTCGTGCGCCTCGTCGGTCGCGGGCAACAACGGCGCGAGCGGCTCGACGTCGTCGATCTCGGGCTACTCCTGCACCGGCTACGTCGAAGTCGGCCCCGAGTACGCCTACGTCTTCGCGCCCGTCGACGATACGAACGTCTCGCTGGTCCTCTCCGGCATGACCGTCGACCTCGATCTGTTCCTGCTCGTCGACATCGGCTCGGGCTGCGATCCGGCGAGCTGCGTCGCGTCGAGCACCGTCGGCGGCCTCGCGGCCGAGGACATCGACGTCGCGGTGTCGGGCGGCTCGACCTACTACGTCGTCGTGGACGGCTTCACTTCCACGCCGGGCGACTACGCGCTCGATCTCGCGTGCACCGGGGACTGCGTGGGCGCCGGGCACGACGAGGACGGCGACGCGGTCGACGACAACTGCGACGGCTGCCCGTCCTACCCGGACATCACGCTCGCGGACGCGGACTCGGACGGCGTCGGCGACGTCTGCGAGTGGCCGGGCGACGGGACGATCCTCTCGGAGACGACGGCGTTCGATCCGTTCACCGGAACCACGGCGTCGTGGACGACCGACGGCGCGGGCTCGTGGACCATGGACGGTGACGTCTACACCGGCGTGACCGACGGCAACGGCTCGAACGCGTACCACGGCACGGTGCCCGCCGCGCCCTACTCGATCGAGTCCACGTTCCACTACACGGGCGAGGTGTCCGCCGTGGAGCCCAGATGGGTGTCGACCGTGTTCGGCCACGCGACGAGCACGTCGTGGTTCCAGTGCGCGTTCCAGTCGAACACCGGGGATCTCGGGATCTGGCACCTCACGTCCAACGTCGACGAGATCGCCACGATCGACGACCTGGAACGCGATCCGTCCGTGCAGCGCAGGATCCGCGTGTACTTCGACGGCGACACGGTCACCTGCACGCTCGACCACAGCGAGCTCGGGCAGATCGGCGAGATCTCCATCGACGAGAGCGATCTGCCCGCGTCGGTGACCGGCGGCGGCGGCGTGCGCGTCTACAACGAGACGGCGGCGTTCGAGTCGTTCCTCATCTACGAGTAGGGGCCCCTGCCGAACGACCTGCCGATTAAGGGCGATTCATGAATCGCCCCTACGACGAGACGCTCACGCCCCTGCCAAATGACTCGGCGCGCTCCATCGGGCGTCATCCCGACTTGTGGCGGGGCAGATGGACGTTGAAGGTCGTGCCCTTCCCCGGCGCGCTCTCGACCGTGATGAAGCCGCTGTTCTGCGTGACGA
This sequence comes from Pseudomonadota bacterium, assembly GCA_023229365.1. Taxonomy (NCBI): domain Bacteria; kingdom Pseudomonadati; phylum Pseudomonadota; species Pseudomonadota bacterium. Next base: position 6,560 of record JALNZK010000184.1, read on the forward strand.
TGCCGTAGACGGTCGAGAGCCCGAGACCACTACCCTTCTCCTCCCCCTTGGTGGTGAAGAAGGGCTCGAAGAGACGGTCGAGGACCTCCTGCGTCATGCCGCTCCCGTCGTCACGGACGGTCAACCGGACGAAGTCGCCGGGGAGATGGTCGGGGTGCGCGGTGCAGTGGGTCTTGTCGAAGCTCTCGTTGCGGGTCTCGACGACGATCCTCCCGGCGCCGGTGATGGCGTCCCGCGCGTTGACGCAGAGGTTGGCGACGACCTGCTCGAGCTGCCCCGGGTCCATCCACACCGGCCAGAGCTCCGCGGCGAGCTCCCGATCGAGCGCGATGCTCCCGCCGACGAGCGGCCGGAGCATCTTCAGCATCTCTTCCACACTCCCGTTCAGATCGAGCACCCGGGGCGACGCCGCCTGCTTGCGGGCGAAGGCCAGCAGCTTCCGGGTGATCTCCGACGAGCGCTTGGCGGCGTTCATGATCTCCTGAAGATAGCCGTGGGCCGGGTCGTCCGGCGCAGTGCTCAGAAGCCCCATCTCCGCGCAGCCGAGGATGATGGTCAGCATGTTGTTGTTGTCGTGGGCCATGGCCCCGGCGAGACGGCCGGCCGCGTCCATCTTCTGGGCCTGCCGGAGCCGCTCGTTCGCCTCGACCAGGTGGAGCGTCCGGACCCGCAGCCGCCAGCGGAGGAGGAAGATGAAGATGATCGCCATCAAGAGCAGGCCGCCGACCGCCCCCATCCCCCACACGAGATAAGGAGGCACGATCACCCTGGGCGGGCGGTCCATCCAACGCCACAACGCCTTGTAGTAGACCGATTCGGGCTCCGCCTTCATGGCCCGCAGGTTCTCGTCTATGGCCGCGAGAAGATCGCGGTTGGCATTGGCCTTGGCCGCGAAGAAGAGCGAGACCGGGTGGAAGACGACGGGGGTCTTCTCGAGCCCGTACTGCCGGTGAAAGTAGTCGCCCGAAAGGTGGTTCGCGACGACCGCGTCGGCCTGTCCGCTCTCGACGAGCCGGTACGCCTCTTCGAACGAGGCCGCCTCGACGAAGGTGATGTCGAATCCGAACCCCTTCGCCATCTTCTCCAGCGTCGTCTGCTGGATCGAACCCTTGAGCACCGACAGGCGGCGGCCGTCGAGGTCCGCCAACCGTTCTATCTCCCACCCGCTCGGGGCGTAGACCGCCGACCAGCTGTCGACCACCTCCTCCGCATGGAAGTCGAACCGCCGCGCCCGATCGGGCGAGTAGGCGCCATCGGGCAGGCGGTCTAAC
>JALNZK010000185.1 GCA_023229365.1 Pseudomonadota bacterium
GGTAGATCGTTGAGAAGGGGACCCGGAACCCGAGGGCGTGTTCGAGTTTTTTTGTCGACGTTTTTCACAACGCCCCCAAAATCGTTCGTAACAAGAAAAAAGCCTTCCGCGCTATCCACGCGAAAGGCTTTCTCTTTTCAGCGGGCGATGCGCGGCTCGAACGCGCGACCTTCGGTTCCGGAGACCGACGCTCTATCCAACTGAGCTAATCGCCCCGAGCCGGACTCGTTTATCCCAACGACGGTGCGGTGTCAAACGCGCGCCCGGAAACACCGCTTGCCGTCCGAGGCGCGGGCGCATACTGTCGCTTCTGGTTTCGCGCTCTTTAACAACGAACCCGATTCCGGAAACCAGGGAAGCCGGTGAAAAACCGGCGCGGTCCCGCCGCTGTGAAGCGGGGAGCTCGCGGTCATTCCGCCACTGGCCCAAGCGTGGGCTGGGAAGGCGATCGCGCGCGTGAGCCGAGAGGCTCGAACCCGTAAGCCAGAAAACCTGACCGGAGTCGTCACACCGCTCCCCGCGGAAAGGGTGGCATGGGTGTGCTTGGCCGGTCCACATTCCTGATGCTCGTCTCCGTCGTCGCGATCGCGACGGCTCCGGCGCGCACCTTCGCCGAGGGAGACGAGGTCGTCGAGCTCGACGCAGGCGCCGGCGAGGACGACGCGTACGAGACTGTCGTGCACGGGCGCCCGCGGCGCGCGACGGACGAGACGACCGCGCTCGCCGAGACGCTCGACGTCGGGGACGAGACGCGGCGGTTCGGCACCGTGAGCGACGCGCTCGCCCCAGCGGTCGGCGTAAATGTCCGCTCGCTCGGCGGGCCGGGCTCGTTCGGCGGCGCGAGCATCCGCGGTTCGTCCTCCAACCAGGTGCCGGTCTACCTCGACGGCGTGCAGCTCAACGCGGGCGGCTTCGACACGGTCGACCTCGGGGCGCTCGGCCTCGACGCGATCGATCGCATCGAGATCTACCGCGGCCACGTCCCGCCGTCGCTCCCGGCGGCCGGCATCGGCGGGGCGATCGTGCTCAGGACGAAGGAGTTCGAGCGGCCGTACTCCGAGCTGGCGGCGAGCTACGGCTCGTTCGGGTTGGCCCGCCTCCTCGCGCTGCACGCCAACCGCGTGGGCGGCACGCGGGGGCTCGCCCTCGTCTCGGCGTCGGGCGCGGAGGGCGACTTCCCGTACCTCGACAGGAACGGCACGCTGCACACGACGGCGGACGACGTCGTCCGGCGTCGGCGCAACAACGCGCACGTCGCCACGGAGGCGTTGATCAAGGTGGACGGCGAGGCCGGGCCGCTCTCCTGGATCCTCGCCGACGACTTCGGCGTCAAGCGGCAGGGGATCCCGGGCGCGGAGAGCCTGCCGTCCCGGCGGGCGTCGCTGCGCACCCTGCGCAACGCGGCGAGCGCGGCGGCCGAGCTGAGGCTCGACGAGAACGTCGCGCTCGCGGGGACGGCGTCGTACCTCGTCCTCACCGACGAGCTCGTCGATCCGCTGGACGAGGTGGGCGTCGGAGCCGGGCGGACGGCGTCGCGCGCCGACGCGGCGGGCGGCGGGCTGGCGCTCGAGGTGGGCGCGACGAGGCGGCACGCCTTCGCGATACGCGTCGACGGCCGGTACGAGCGGTTCGCGTTCGCCGACACGGGCGGGATCGCGGTCCCCGCCCCCGCGCGCCGCGTGACGACAGGGGCCGCGCTTTCGGACGAGTGGACGCCCGCGCCGTGGTTCCTCCTCGTCCCGGCGCTGCGCCTCGAGCACAGGGCGAGCTCCTTCGGCGGGGGCGATATCCCGGGCCACGCCGACACCATGCCGGCCGCGCGATCCAGCGACGTCACGGTGCAGCCGAGCCTCGGCGCCCGCGCCGACGTCGGGCGGGGGTTCGCGGTGCGGCTGAACGTCGGGCGGTACGTCCGGGCGCCGGATCTCGGCGAGCTGTACGCTGACCGGGGCATGACGGTCGGCAACCCCGAGCTGCGCCCTGAGGTCGCGTGGAGCGCCGACGCGGGGGTCTCGTGGCAGACCGAGAACGCCGGCGTGCTCGATGTCGGCCGGCTCGAGATCGCGGGGTTCGCGTCCGCGGTCCGCGATCTCGTCGTCTGGGTGCAGAACTCGCAGAGCACGGTGCGGGCCGAGAACGTCGGGAGCGCGGAGATCGCCGGGATGGAGGCGTCCGGGCGCGTGCTGCTCGGGGATTTCGTGTCGATCGAGGCCAACTATACGTGGCTCCACGCGATCAACAGGACCGACGCGCCGTACCTCGACGGGCGGCGCCTGCCCGGCCGACCCGTCCACGAGCTGTGGGCGAGGGTCGAGCTCTCGGACAGCTTCGGCGCGTTCGCCGCGCGGATCTCGGCGGACGTGGCGTACTCGGGGCTCACGTACCTCGATCAGGCGAACCTGAAGGACGCCGGCCTCGGCACCGCGCTCATGGGCCTCGCGATCGGCGTCACGCGCATCCCCGAGCGCCTCGAGCTGACCCTCGAAGCGCGAAACCTGCTCGACACGATCTCCGTCGAGGATCGGCGCGGCCGCCAGCGGCCGATCTCCGACTTCGAGGGGTACCCGCTGCCCGGTCGCACGCTCATCGCGACCTTACGATGGAGGAACTGACCGTGACACCGACTCTCTTCCGACTCGCCGCACCTTGCGCCGCGCTCGCCGCGCTCGCCGCGTGCGCCGGGGATGTCGCCCCGGCCGGGACGCCCGCGCCGGGGAGCGCCCTCGTCGTGACGACCGACTACGAGACCGGCGCGTACGCCGCGATCGATCCCGTCGCGCGCCGCGCCGTGCCGAACATCGACCTCATCCACAAGGACGCGGTGTGCCGCGCGGATCCGTCCACCGGGATGACGTTCGTCGTGTCGCGCCTCGGCGCCGACGCGATCGAGCTCGTGGACACCACCGACACGTGGGAGGTGATCGGCGAGTACTCGGTCGGCGCCGGGACGAACCCGCAGGACATCGCCGTCGTGTCGGCGGACAGGGCGTACGTGGCGCGCTACAAGGAGCCCTCGCTGCTCGTCGTCGATCCGCTCGACGGCACCCCCCTCGGCGAGGTCGACCTCACTCCCTACGCCGACGGGGACGGTTCGCCGGAGGCCGCGTGGCTGCTCTTCCACGGCGATCGCGTCTACGCCGCGCTCCAGAAGCTCGACGGGTACGAGGTGGACGGGCCGAGCGCCGTCGCGGTGATCGATGCGGCATCGGGCGAGGTGGAGCGGGAGATCCCGCTCGCGGGCGCAAACGTCTACGGAAAGCTGCGCTACGCGGCGGCCATCGACCGCGTCCCGCTCGTCGTGGTGGGACGGTTCGGCGCGCTCGACGGCGGCATCCAGCTGCTCGACCCGAACGACGACACCGTGTCGCCGTACGTGATCACCGAGGAGGCGCTCGGCGGCGATCTCGCGGACGCCGTGATCGCGGCCTCGGACAGGGGCTTTGCGGTGATCGGAGTGACCGCGGAGGGCGGCCAGGCGACGCGGCTCGTGCAGTTCGATCCGAGCGCCGGGACGGTGGTCGCGACGCTGATCGATGACGACGACTGGGATCTCGGGTTCATCGAGCTCGATCCGGACGGCGACGAGCTGTGGGTCGCGGATCGCAGCCCGGAGGCGCCCGGCGTGCGCGTGTTCGACGCCGAGACCGGCGCGGAGCTGACCGACGGGCCCATCGACGTGGGGCTGCCCCCGTTCATGATATGCTTCGCGGCGAGCGGGGGGCGCTGAGGTGCGCGCTCTCTTCATCGCGTTCGTCGCGGCGGCCGCCCTCGCCGGGTGCGGCGGGGACACGAACGGCACGGACGCGGCGGCCGAGCTCGCGGACACCGTCGTCGAGGCGCCGGGCGCTACGGGCGAAGGGCTGAAGGACGCGGATCACACGATCGACGGCGTGCACGGCGCGGGCGCGACCGCCGGCAACTCGGACGACGTCTTCTCCCTCGGCTACGGGGCGGGCGTGGATGACCGCGTCATCCTCGCGTGGAGCGGGCGCCGCGTGACGAACGGCGCGGGCGCGGACTTCGCGGTGTTCGAGAACGCGTTCCAGATAGGCGGCGGGCCAGAGGCGTTCATGGATCCCGCGATCGTCTACGTGTCGCGCGACGGCGAGACGTGGGTGGCGTTCCCGAACGACTACCGCGGCGCGGACGAGACGGTGTACTCCGCGCTACAGGGGGATTGGCTGGGGTTCGCGGGCGTCTCGCCGGTGCTACTGAACGACGAGACCAACCCGGTCGATCCGTTCGACGCCGCCGCGGCGGGCGGCGATCACTTCGATCTCGACGCGCTGCCCGACGACGCGGGCGAGGCTGCGGCGATCAAGGCCGAGGGGTTCCTCTACCTCATGATCGTCGCCGCACCGGCCGAGGAGAACCCGGACACGGGCGCGCCGTACGTCCGGGACGCGATAAGCGACGGCGCGGACATCGACGGAGTGTACGGGCGGTACCTCGTCGAAGACTAACCGAGAATCAGGGAGAGGAACGACGCGGCGGTCGGTGTCCCGACCGTCATGCAGCCGCAGCCGTCGTCCGAGGAGCCGCCCGAGTCGTCCGCGCCGCCGTCCGCGTCGGTGTCGGTGTCCGTGTCGGAGCTGGCCTCGGTGTACTCGTAGTCCTCCTCGGCCGGCATCTCGTGCGTGATGCAGTGGATCGCGCCGGCGAGCGGGATGATGTGATCCGAGTCGATCGCCCAGACCTCGACGCCGTTCGGCGCCGCGGCCTCGTACGCCGTGATCGCCTCGGCCTCCTTGTCGAGCAGGTAGTCGGCGGTCTCGTCGTTCTGCGGTTCGTAGTAGGACGGCATCGCCACGACGCCGTTGATGATCTGCGAGTTCATGTATGATCGGTAGACCCACCAGCCGCCGTCCTCGTAAGGCTCGAGCATCGGCAGGCGCGTAATCACCCAGGGCTCGCCCTCGAGGTTCGTCGTCGCCTCGAGGATCGCGAGGTTGTCCTCCTGATCCTGGTAGTCGTTCGGGAAGTGCGGGTCGGAGCAGTGGCCGCTCGACTCGCCCGACTCGGTCTCGCCCGTGAAGTGAGTGTCCGTCGGGTACTGCCCGAGCAGGATGGAGTGGCGCCCCAAGATCTTCGCGTAAAGATCGATGTGGCCGGTCGCGTCCAGGCAGATCGGGTTGAGGATGATCATCTGCTCGCAGCCGAGGTAGTCACGGAACTCGTTGGTGACGTCCTCGTCGCTCCAGCCCGTGGGCTTCTCGTAGCCGTACAGGATGTTGGAGAAGAAGCACGTGCCCGCGCCATCGGTCATGATGTTGCCGCCGCTCACTTGGTGCGCGCTCTCGCTGAGGGGGGCCGGCGAGCCGTCCGCGTTGAACCAGGAGTCGGCCGCGACCACGCCCGGGATTGCGTTGTCGAGGGGGCGCGTCGATCCGTAGTCGAAGTCGACGATGTGCCGTGTGCCGTCCTCCTCGCGGACCGTCTCCGGGCCGTAGTCGCGCACCCAGATCGTGTTCACGGGGTAGTCGAGGTATGTGTAGGCGTCCGCAGGGACACCGACGTCGTCGAGCAACGTCTGCAGGTAGTTCTGGGTCGTCGTGTTGTCCATGATGATGTAGACGTGCGCGACGCCCGAGTAGGCGTCGATCATGTCGCGCCACATCGGGAAGTATGCTCCGCCGTAGTTGATGACCGTGATGAGCGCCGAGTCCATCGGCTCGAACTCGCCGGGCCGGAGGACGCCGGTCGGCGGCGGCGCGGGCAGGGCGCTCGCCGCGGGGGGGGCGTACTCGGTCTCGTACGCCGGATGGTAGAGCCACGGATTCGCGATCTCGTCCGCGGTCGGGAGGACCCGGGGCGGGCGCCTGACGCTCGAGGGGATCTCCTCGGGAGCGCCTTGGGCGGACGCCGATGTGCCGAAGAGGGTGCATGCCAGGGCGACCAGGGAAACGAGCCGACTTCTCATTCGAATCTCCTTTGGAATGAAGCGCGCGGGAGTGTGTGGCATTTGAGATATGGTGCGTCCGAACGTGTCATGCGGCAACTCGATTAGTTATTCATCGGCCATGTCCCCTGTCTGGGCGCCCGGTTTCGGGGTACGCTCGGCCCGTGGTCGCGGATCGTCGGAGGTGTCCCATGAAGGAACGCATCGTCCTCGCGCTGGTCGTCGGAATCGCCGCCTCGGGCTGTATCGTGCACAACGCGCGCGGGACGCCCGACGACACCGCGGAGCCGGAGGGGCGCGCCGCCGAGGCGGAAGGGGAGGCGTGCGAGCTCGCCCCCGGGATCGACCCCGTGCGCGCAGCGCCGGCGATGCCCCGCGTGGTCGCGCCGGACGGGGTGGTCGTGAAGGCCGCCGAGGCGACCGTGGAGCTCGCCGCCGACGGCGCGGTCAAGGTCCGCTGGGAGCTGACCCTCTCGAACGGGGGGGGGGCGCGCGCCGAGGCGCTCGTCGGCTACGCGTTCCGGGTGCACGGCGGCGGCGACGAGCGGCCCACCGACGGCGTGTCGTTCGAGAGCTCGGTCGAGGCCGTGAGGTGCTCCACAATGAGCGCGCCCGAGATGCACGCGGTCTACCGCGACGAGACCGCCTACGTCGTCGTGCCGTTGGAGGCCGGGGCCGAGGCGAAGCTGTCCGGAGCGGCGTCGTTCAGGTTCCAGCGCGCGTCGTCGCCGATGACCATCCTCGGGCAGAAGGACGTATTCGCGTTGAACCTCAAGAACTTCGCGTGGTCCTACGTGAAGGATCCCGTCTACTCCGAGGTCGCGGCCCGGGTGAAGCCGTTCCACGGCTCGGTAGAGCTCCTCGCGGCCGACTCGCTCCGCGTGACGATCACCGCCGCCGGCAAAAGCTGGCTGCGCGCGATCTCGTTCGAGCAGAACGCCGTGGCGGTCCAGAAGGTCGGGGCGCACCAGCTGCGCTTCGGCCCGGGCGAGGCGCCGTCGGCTGTCGAGATCGAGTTCGACCCGGAGCTGGAGTTCGGGGACGAGATCGCGGCGTTCCGGAAGCTCGCAGGCGCGCGCGAGACCGATCTGCGGGCCGCCATCCACCTCGCGGATCTGCTCCTTTTCGGCGGCGACGCGGGCGAGCGGGCGAAGCTCCTGGAGAAGCTCCTCGCGGCCTGGGACGCGAGCGCCGAGGCGCAGCTCCTCACCGGGCGCAACGACGTCCGCGCCGCGGCGTACGTGGCGCTCGTCCGATCGCTCGAGGCGGCCGGGCGCTCGGCCGACGCCCGCAACCGGGCCGCCGAGGGCTTGGAGATCGCGAAGTCGCTCGACGCGAAGGCGGACGTGAACCGCCTGGCGGTGAGCTGGCTGAAGAAGTACGTCGGCGAGACGGACGACTGATCGGCGCTACTCCACCTGCGTCGCGGACTCGATGATCACGGGCACGACCGGGACGTCGCTGGAATCGGTCTCGACGACGGAGATCGCCTCGACGACGTCGTAGCCGGAGAGCGTGTCGCCGAACGCCGCCCCCGAAACATGGCCCGAAACATGGCCCCGAAACATGGCCCCGAAACATGGCTCAGACTCATTCTACAGTTTGGCGAACGGTTCGATGAACGATCAGAAACGTTCTGTGACGACGGATGGAACATGAGGTCACGATCGTACCGGTTTCGGGGTACACACCTTCGAATGGGCTGCGAGAGAGGTGTTCTCGTTGAGTTGTGGTTGAGCAGGCCTGTCATCGGCAGGCTGAAAGTAGAAGCAGCCAAACAGTTTCCAAGAAACCGGATGGACGTCCGTTGTGAGGCGGTGGGATTCGCTACAACGCCGACGCGCTGTACATTGTGACGAGCGGCGGGCGGAACGAGCCGTCCGGGAACTCGACCGC
>JALNZK010000186.1 GCA_023229365.1 Pseudomonadota bacterium
CGCGGAAGAGGCGAGGGCGGCAGGCGGCGCCGCGGCGGATTCGGCCGCGACAACTGAAGTGCTGCAGAAAGAGGACAATCACATGAAACACGAGAAGATGGGGTTCACGTCGAAGCTGGTGCACGCGGGGATGCGCAGGGACGCCAACGGCAGCGTCGTCACGCCGATCTACCAAACCTCCACCTTCGCGTTCGAGAGTGCGCGGCAGGGGGCGGACCGGTTCGCGGGCAAGGACGACGGCTTCATCTATACGCGCCTCGGCAACCCGACCACGCGCGCCCTGGAGGGCTGCGTCTGCGAGCTCGAGGGCGGCGCCGCCGCCGTCGCGACCAGCTCCGGGATGGGCGCCGTCGCGACCGCGTACCTCGCGCTCCTCGCGAGCGGCGATCACGTCGTGAGCACCGCCTCGGTGTACGGGCCGTCGCGGACGCTCCTGGAGAAGCACCTGTGCAAGTTCGGTCTCGAGGCGAGCTTCGTCGACACGTCCGATCTCGACCAGGTGCGGCGCGCGCTCCGGCCGAAGACGAAGATGGTGTACGTGGAGACGCCGTCGAACCCGATGATGCAGATCACGGACCTCGAAGGGGCCGCGAAGCTCGCCCACGGCGCGGGCGCCCTGCTCGTCGTGGACTCCACGTTCGCCTCGCCGTACCTGCAGCGGCCGCTCGAGCTCGGCGCCGACGTCGCGCTCCACTCGGTGACGAAGTTCATCAACGGCCACGCGGACGCGGTCGGCGGGATCCTGATCGCGAAGGACGCGGCGGTCGCGGTTCGCCTGCGGCAGATGATGACGCTCGTCGGGTGCAACATGGATCCGCACCAGGCCTTCCTCGTGCACCGCGGCCTGAAGACGCTCTCCTTGCGGATCGAGCGCGCCCAGGCGGGTGCGGCCCGGATCGCCGCCTGGATCGAGGCGCGGCCCGACGTCGCGTGGGTGCGGTACGTCGGCCTCCCGAGCCACCCGCAGCACGAGCTCGCGAAGCGGCAGATGAGCGGCCCGGGCGCGATGATCAGCTTCGAGCTCAAGGGCGGCTTCGCGGCGGGCGAGCGCCTGATGAACCGGGTGAAGCTCGCCGTGCTCGCCGTGTCGCTCGGCGGCGTCGAGACGCTGATCGAGCACCCCGCCTCCATGACCCACTCGGGAGTCCCGGCGGCGGAGCGCGCCGAGGCCGGCATCTCCGACGGGCTGGTCCGCCTGTCGGTCGGCATCGAGGATCCCGAGGATCTCATCGAGGATCTGAAGCAGGCGCTCGACGCGTAGCCGCGGGGCGCCGTGGTTCTGGAAAGGGAAAGTCGAATGTCAGACGACCGCCCGAAGAAGGGTCACGACAAGGCCGATTGCGAGACGTGCGGCGACGCGAGCTGCTCGGCGAAGAGCCAAAGGGAGGGCGAGTCGGCCGAGGAGCGCGCGGAGCGGCAGACGCTGGCCAGGCGCATGTGCGAGATCGATCACAAGGTGCTCGTCCTGTCGGGCAAGGGCGGCGTGGGCAAGAGCACGGTCGCGGTAAACCTCGCGATCTGGCTCGCCATGCAGGGCAAGCGCGTCGGCCTGCTCGACATCGACATCCACGGTCCCTCGGTCCCGCGGATGCTCGGGCTCCTCGGCGAGCGCATCCGCTCGGGGCCGGACGGGATGCTGCCCGTCGAGCTCGGCGGCATCGGCGTGATGTCGATAGGCTTCCTGCTGCGCGGCGAGGGCGACGCCGTGATCTGGCGCGGCCCGCGGAAGATGGGAGTCATCAAGCAGTTCCTCACGGACGTGGAATGGGGCCGCCTCGACTACCTCGTGGTGGACACGCCCCCCGGAACCGGCGACGAGCCGCTGTCGATCTGCCAGCTCGTCGAGGACGCGGACGGCGCGGTGATCGTCACCACGCCGCAGGAGGTGGCGCTGACCGTGGTGCGGCGCTCGATCGACTTCTGCCGGCAGCTCTCCATGCCGGTCATCGGCGTGGTCGAGAACATGAGCGGCTACGTCTGCCCCAAGTGCGGCGAGCGGACCGACATCTTCAAGGGCGGCGGCGGCGAGCGGATGGCGCGCGAGTCGGGAGTCCCGTTCCTCGGCCGCGTGCCGATCGACCCGAGCCTGACCGGCGCGTGCGACGAGGGCGTGCCGTACATGCAGCGGTTCGCCGAGTCCGCCGCGGCCAAGGCGCTCGACGGCGTCTTCCGGCCGGTGCTGAGCTGGAAGCGTCCGAGCGGGAACGCGGGGTGAACGCCGGTGGAGAGGGAGGCAGCCCCGAGGGATCCGGTCGCGATCGCCGCCGCGCAGGCTTCGATGGAGGCGTTGCAGAGCCGGGAGCACCCGTGCTGCCTCTTCTGCGGGAAGGAGAACCCGATCGGCTTCCAGCTCGACTTCCGGGTCGAGAGGCCGGGCTCGGCGCGCGCGGTCCTGATGTGCGGGCACCGGTTCCAGAGCTACTCGGAGACGCTGCACGGAGAGGTGAGGGAATAGCGCGCCGCGGGGCGCGTTTCCCCTCGAGCGGGTCGCCTCGAGGCAAACGGAGAAAACGGAACCGTTGCGCCGCGTTCTTCGATATAATCCGACTCGAAAGAGGGATGCGCCGTTGTTCGAAGTGATTGCCGGAACGACCCCGTCGCACGCGCGCCTCCGAGACGCGATCCGCCTCGGCGTGCTCGCCTACTTGGCGGTCGTCCTCGGCGCCGGCGCTGCGCTGCGCAACGTGCACCTCGAGTCGTCCGAGCACGGCCATAGGTACTGCCCGGAGCACGAGCAGATCGAGGCGGTCGAGCACGGAGGAGGCGCGGGGCACGACGAGCACGACGGCCTGGCGCCACTCGGGTACCGCGCCGGCTCCGACGAGATCCCCTCCGCCCACGTCGCCTGCGCGCTCCTGAACGCCCTCCTGTCGCGCACCCCGGTCGCACCGCAAACGAGCTCCATATCGACACCGGCCGCCGACGTCGCTCGGTCCGCTGTCGCGTTCGTCGAGCGGTTCGACCCGTCCGAGTCGATCCTGTCCTTCGCACCCAAGACGTCTCCCCCGTTCGTGGCCGCCTAGTTTTCCGGACAAACGACGAAAACGACCGCACCGCGGGCACATTCCAACTCGCGGGGCGAAGGACGCGCGTCGACGCGCGGGGAGAAGAAGGCACATGACCCGACAGCACCGCCCGATCCTCCGATGGGGCCTCGCGGCGCTCGCAGCGCTCTGCCTGCAGGGCATGGCCGCGCACGCACAACAAGACGATCCCCCGGACGAAGCGCCGCAGCCTTCGCGCGAGCAGCAGCTCGAGGAAAGGGTCGCCGCGCTCGAGCGGCAGATCGCGGCGCTGAAAGAGGGGAAGGAGAAGGAGCAGGGGACGCTGCAGAACGCCGGCGAGGATGAGATCGATCGCGAACTCACCGTCGCCGCGCAGGCCGACGCCTCAGCTGCAGCCCGGACCGCGACGCCAGAGGAGACGGCCGAGGAGGATCCCCTGGCGCTCCTGTTCGGCAAGGAGATCGTCGGCAACGAGAGCAATCCGTCGATCTCCCTCATCCTGGACATGGTCGGGACGTACTTTTCGCAAGAGGATCGCGTCCACCTCGGCGGCCACGCGCCGACGACGAACGGCCCGGCAGTCACCGGCGCCGAGCTCGCGGCGTCCGCGAACATCGACCCGTACTTCAAGTTCGACATGGCGTTCTGCTTCTCGCACCTCCACCTCGAGGAGATCACCTTCACGACGCTCGCGTTGCTGGGCAACCTACAGGTGCGCGGCGGGCTGTTCCTCACGAAGGTGGGCCGCCAGAACAACACGCACCCGCACTCCTGGCGCTTCGTCCTGCACCCGCTGCCGAACCAGTTCCTGTTCGGCGCCGAGGGGCTCGGCGCGCCGGGGATCGAGCTGTCCTGGCTGGCGCCGCTGCCGTGGTACGTGGAGCTGACCGGCGCGCTGCAGATGGGCGAGGGAGGCTCGTTCCGCACCAAGCCGCTCACAGAGGGGGATCCGTCGTTCGCGGACTTCCTGTACCCGGTCCGCCTCGCGCAGTTTTTCGATCTCGCCGACGACTGGGCGCTCCAGATCGCGGGGAACGCCGTCTTCGCGCCCTCCGCGATGGGTCCGGAGGTCGGCAACCGGAGCTACGCGTACGGCGGCGACCTGCTCCTCCGGTGGCGCCCGATCGGCCGCGGGTACACGGGCTATCGATCGATCTCGCTGCTCGTCGAGGGCTGGTACCGGGAGATGGAGGTGCCTGGCGATCTCTGGAGGGACGCGGGCGGCTACGCGGATCTGGCTTTCGGGATCGCCAAGCGCTGGGAGGCGGCGCTGCGCGGCGAGCTGTGGCGACGCGCCGGCGGGGACGCGCCGAGCGAAGAGAACGGGCGCGCCAAGCTCGGGCTGGACGTCGAACGCGGCTCCGCCGCGGTGTCGTTCCTTCCGAGCCACTTCTCGCGGCTGCGCCTCCAGTACACGTTCGAAAACGTGGAAGGCTACGAGCCGAACCACATCGCGTTGCTCCAAATCGAGGTTTCGGCGGGCGCCCACGGGGCGCACGCGTATTGAGGAGGCGGGACAATGAAAACGTTGCTTGCATTAACCGCTGCCATGTTGCTCGCGATCCTGCCTGGGGCCGCATCCGCGAAGGTGCGCGTCGTCTCCACGATCCCCGACTTCGGCGCGATCGCGAAGGAGGTCGGCGGCGACCGGGTCGCGGTCACGTCGCTCGTGCGGCCCACGCAGGACCCGCACTTCCTGGACGCCAAGCCGAGCTTCATCGTGGATCTCAACCGCGCCGATCTCGTGCTGCTCGCCGGGATGGAGCTCGAGGCGGGCTGGCTGCCGCCGCTCCTCGTGGGCGCGCGCAACGGCGCGATCCAGCGCGGCGCGGACGGCTACCTCGACTGCTCGACGCTCATCCCGCCGATGGAGGTGGAGTCCGCGGACAGATCCAAGGGCGACGTCCACCCAGGTGGAAACCCACACTACTGGAGCGATCCGCGCAACGGCGTGAGGCTCGCGCGCGGCATCGCGAAGCGGCTCGCCGCGATCGATCCGAAAGGCGCCGAGGCGTATGGAGCAGGCGCCGACGCGTTCGTGAAGCGGCTCGAGGCGAAGATGGCCGAGTGGCGCAGGGCGTTCGACGCCTGCAAGGGCACGAAGGTCGTCGTCTACCACAGGAGCTGGATCTACTTCCTCGACTGGGCGGGCTACCGCGAGGTCGGCGCGCTCGAGCCCAAGCCGGGCATCCCACCGAGCCCGTCGCACGTGGCGAGCCTCGTCAAGCGGGTCCGGTCCGAGAACGTCCGGTACGTGATCCAGGAGTCGTTCTACCCGACCACGCTGTCGAAGATCTTCGCGAAGAAGGCAGGCGCCCGGCTCGAGGTGCTGCCGACGATGGTCGGCGCCGACGGCACGCAGAGCTACATCGAGCTCATCGACAAGCTCGTGCGCCGTCTGACGGCCTCATGACGAATACAACCAAACGGAGAATATCCATGAAAACGAATCTCAAGAACCTCTTCATCGCCATGTTGTCCGTCGCCGCCTCCGTTGCCGCGATCGGTTGCGCCGAGGAGGGGGAGTCCGGGGAGGCGGCGCTCGACTGCGGGGAGCACGGCACCGAGCACGACGGGCACTGCCACTGCGACGAGGGCTGGCTGTTCGACGGCGCGGCGTGCGTGACGCCGACCGGGATCACCGCCTTGTGCGGCGAGGGCGGGTACGACGATCACGCCGCGTGCCTATGCCCGGAGGACGGCGACTGCCCGTGCGAGGACGGCGAGATCGAGGAACACGACGGCGCGGAGTACTGCGTCCCGGAGCTGCACGAGGATGAGTGACGCCGTGACCGGTACCGGCGCGCTCGTTCGCCTGCAAGGCGTCTCGATCGGCTACGGCGGACGGGCGCTCCTCGCGGGGATCTCGTTCTCGATCGACGAGGGGGACACCCTCGCCCTGGTCGGTCCCAACGGTGCGGGGAAGACGACGCTCGTGGCGACGATGCTCGGCACGCTGCGGCCGGTCGCAGGGACGGTGGCGCGGCGCCCCGGGCTCACGGTCGGCTTCGTGCCGCAGCGGGGGCGCCACGATCCGATCTTCGCGCTCACGGCGCGCGACGTCGCGGCCATGGGCGCGATGGGGGCGGTGACCGGGCGCCGTCTCCCGCGGCTCGGGCCGGCTGCGCGCGACGCGACCGAGCGGGCGCTCGAGGAGCTCGGGGTCGGCCCGCTCGCGGGAGAGGCGTTCCGGGATCTCTCCGGCGGCCAGCAGCAGCGGGTGCTGATCGCCCGCGCCCTCGTCCGCGATCCGGCGCTCCTCGTGCTCGACGAGCCGACGGCCGGCATGGACGTCCCGTCCGAGCGGGATCTGCTCGACCTCGTCACCGGCCTCGCGAGCACGCGCCGCACCGCGGTGGTGCTCGTCACCCACCAGCTCGCGCTCGCGGCGGAGCGAGCCTCGCGGATCGCCATCGTGAACAAGGATGGCGGGCTGTTCGCCCTGGGGGAGGCAAGGGATATCATGACCTCCGAGCGCCTGTCCGCGGCGTACGGCCGGGCGATGGAGGTCGTCGGGACCGGGGACGCGCTGGTGGTGCGCCCGACGGGCGGGGGGAGGTGACGGATGGAGTTCTTCGAGAGCCACTTCCTCTGGCTCGACGCGGTGATCGCCGCGTCTTTCTGCGCGGCGGCCGCGGCGGTCGTCGGCGTGCACGCCATCCTGCGGCGGGTCGTCTTCCTCCCGGCGGCGCTCTCCCAGCTCGCCGGGCTCGGCGTCGTCGCCTCGTTCTGGCTCGCCCACATGCTGCCCGAGGGTTGCGGCGCGATCGTCGAGTCGCCCCGGTTTTTCGCCATCCTGTTCGCGATCGCCGGCGCCGTCGCACTTGGCCTCTTCCGCGAGTCGCGCGGCGCGACGCGGGAGTGGTGGCTGGGCGCAGTGTACGTCGCCTCCTCGGCGCTCGTCCTGCTCGTCGGCGGCTACATCCCGCA
The DNA here is from genome assembly GCA_023229365.1 of Pseudomonadota bacterium. Lineage (NCBI taxonomy): Bacteria > Pseudomonadati > Pseudomonadota > Pseudomonadota bacterium. The sequence continues at coordinate 6,936 of JALNZK010000186.1, forward strand.
GGAGCTCCACGACGTGAACGACATCCTGTTCGGGAACGCCATCGCCATCGAGCGCGCGCAGATGTTCGAGACCGCCGCGATCTCGTTCGCGGTGATCGCCGTCCACGGCGCGATGGCGCGGCCGTTTTGGGCCGTCGCGTTCGATGCGGGCACCGCGGAGGCGCACGGCGTCCCGGTGCGGGGGCTCGAGGCGCTCCTCTTCCTCACCATGGGGCTCGCCGCCGCGACCACGACCCGGGTCGTCGGCGCGCTCCCGGCGTTCGCCTTCGCCGTGTTCCCGTCGGCCGCGGCGCTCGCGCTCGTGCGGGACGCCAGGGCGGTGGTCGCCGTCGCCGCGCTGCTCGGCGCGCTTTGCGCGTTCCTCGGCTACTGGGCCTCGTTCGAGCTCTCGATCCCCACGGGCGCGAGCATGGCCGTGGTGGCGGGCGCGGTTTTCTTGGTGGCGCGCGGCGCGGCCACACGCTTGAAGCGCCGCCGCTCGTAGCCCAGCGCGTGACGATCGACCATAGCCAGGTCGTTTCTACCCCGAGGTCCCTCCCAACCTACAACCACGCGGCTTTCCCGTATCGCCTATTCTAGTCGAAAGGCGACGAATTCGCCAAGGCGACCACGAAGGCGACCACGGACTACACGTGAAACCGAGGTGCTTTGGCTTCGGCGCGGTCGATGAGAGCGGCAACGAGATCAGCGCGCAGGGCGCAGATCTTCGCGTGGACGGACGTGTCCGTGGACATGACGGTTTTCCTTTCCTCAG
>JALNZK010000187.1 GCA_023229365.1 Pseudomonadota bacterium
TCGGCGCTCTCCCTTGGGGACCAAGCAGTCCGCGATTGTGACAGCGGGCGCACTGCCAGGGATCTGCATGGATCCTGGTGGGTCAGGGGAACTGTTACCTCTTGACAGGCTTTTTCATAGAAGGGCGTGGTGAGTCGGACTCTCGCGAGGAACCCACCCGCCCAATCGGCACGAACGGTCGGGAGTCACCCGGCCGCGTTACCGCAGCGGAAGCGAGAGTCCTTTGTCCTTGAGCCGCTCTGCCGGTCGCGTCGTCGCGGGTGACTAAGTCCGCCGAGCCCCTCGCGGGGCCGAAGCGACCGGCTGTTCAGCTCGAAATAATTATGCGCGCCGTTGGGGCGAGGGGCAAGCGACGGAACAAGATACAGCCACAGTAGAAACGGAACTCGGTGCCGAGTATTCGTAGCGAGCAGAATTCACCACACCACCCCCGCCCCGAACCCCCGCAGCGCCGCGCGCCGCTCCTCGTAGTCGGGCATGATTTTCCCGAGCAGCTTCCAGAACGCGGCGGTGTGTTTCCGGTGGAGGAGGTGCCGCTGGTCATCCTCGTCCTGCAGAAATGATGTTCGGCAGCTCTGTGCGCATGACAGCGAGTAGCTTCCGAGCTTCGTCAACCTGAGGGGGGTCCTTCGCGAGAAGCTCCTCTATCATCTGGACGCTTTTCTGCAGGTCATGAATGAGTGGAGTCAGGTTGAACACGATCTTCTCTGTCATCTTTCTGCCTTTCGTTGCTACCGGTCCTCCGATGAACTCACGCCGCCCACCCCGCCGACAGCACCTCGGCCTGCTCCAGCACGGTGATCGTCGCCTTCTCCTGCTTGTCCGGCGGGTAGCCGTACTTGCGGAGGATGCGCTTCACCAGCACGCGGAGCTGGGCGCGGACGTTCTCGCGGACGGTCCAGTCGATCGAGACGTTCGCCCGCACCGTGGCGACCAGCTCCCGCGCGATGGTGCGCAGCGTCTCGTCGCCGAGCACCTTCACGGCGCTGTCGTTCGTCTCCAGTGCGTCGTAGAACGCGACCTCGTCGTCGGTGAGCTTGAGCTTCTCGCCGCGCGCCGAGGCTTCGCGCATCTCCTTGGCGAGCCGGATCAGCTCCTCGATCACCTGCGCCGTCTCGACCGCGCGGTTCTGGTACTTCCGCACCGCCTTGTCGAGCAGCTCGGCGAACGAACGCGCCTGGACGACGTTGCGCTTCGAGCGCGTCTTGATCTCGCCCGCGAGCAGCTTGCGGAGCAGCTCGACCGCGAGGTTCTTGTGCGGCATCCCGCGCACTTCGGCGAGGAACTCGTCGGAGAGGATCGAGATGTCGGGTTTCTTGAGCCCCGCCGCCGCGAAGATGTCGACCACCTGATCGGCCGCGACCGCCTTCGACACGATCTGGCGGATCGCGTGCTCCAGCTCCTCGTCGGTCCTCTTCTCGAACGACTCGCTCTTGGCGAGCACCGACCGGACCGCCTGGAAGAACCCCACGTCGTCGCGAATCCGGATCGCCTCCTCGTGCGGCACGGCAAGCGCGAACCCCTTGGACAGCTCGTTCACCGCCTGGATGAACCGCGCCTTGCCGTCCTCCTGCGCGAGCACGTGCTCCTGCGCGTTCGGGAGGAGCGTCACCCGCTCCTGCGGCGTGCCGGTCAGCCACTTCGAGCGGTCGAACCCGTGGAAGATCCCGCAGCACACCTCGTGCTTCTCCAGCATGATCGCCACGGCGTCGGCCTGGTCGATCGCGGTATCGCCCTTGCCGCCGCTCTCGGTGTACGTCGCGAGCGCCTTCTTCAGCTCGTCGGCGAGGCCGAGGTAGTCGACCACGAGCCCGCCCGGCTTGTCCTTGAAGACGCGGTTCACGCGGGCGATCGCCTGCATCAGCCCGTGGCCGCGCATCGGTTTGTCGACGTACATGGTGTGGAGGCTTGGCGCGTCGAAGCCGGTGAGCCACATGTCGCGGACGATTACGATCCGGAACACGTCGTTCGGATCGGTGGAATCTTTAGGCGGGCTCGTATCGCGGAACCGCTTGGCGAGCGCCTCGCGCCTCGGCTTGTTCCGGATGTGGCCTTGCCACTCCAGAACATCGGACGCGGAGCCGGTCATCACGACCTTGATCGTACCCTTCTCGTCCTCGTCCGCGTGCCACGCCGGGCGGAGCGCGACGATCTCGCGGTACAGGTCGACGCAGATCCGGCGGCTCATGCACACGACCATCGCCTTGCCGTCCATCGACGAGAGGCGGTTCTCCCAATGGTCGACGAGGTCGCGGGCGATCAGCTTGACCCGGTTCTCCGCGCCGACCACGGCTTCGAGCTGCGCCCAGCGGGTCTTGAGCCGCTCCTTGCGGTCCACCTCCTCGCCCTCGGTCGCCTCCTCGAACTCCGGATCGATCTTGGGTTTCTCGGACTCCTTCAGCTCGAGCTTGGCGAGGCGACTCTCGTAGTAGATCGGCACGGTCGCGCCGTCGGCTACCGCGCGCTGGATGTCGTAGACGCTGATGTAGTCGCCGAACACGGCGCGGGTGTTCGCGTCGGTGTGCTCGATCGGCGTGCCGGTGAAGCCGATGAACGAGGCTTTGGGCAGCGCATCCCTCAAATTGCGCGCGAGCCCGTCGATGAAGTCGTACTGGCTGCGGTGCGCCTCGTCGGCGATCACGACGATGTTCCGTCGGTCCGAGAGCACCGGGTAGCGGTCGCCCTTGTCGTCGGGCATGAACTTCTGGATCGTCGAGAACACCACGCCGCCGCCGCTGACCTGGAGCTTCTCGCGCAGATCGGTGCGGCTCGTGGCCTGGACCGGGTCGTACCGCAGGAGGTCGCGGCACCGCGCGAACGTGCCGAACAGCTGATCGTCGAGGTCGTTGCGATCGGTGAGCACGACGACCGTGGGGTTCTGCATCTCCGGGTGGAGCATGACGCGGCCGGTGTAGAACGCCATGGTGAGGCTCTTGCCCGAGCCCTGCGTGTGCCACACCACCCCGACGCGCCGATCGCCCGGGTTCCCACCTGGGTTCCATGATTCGTACCGGCCAGGGATCTCGGAGACGCGATCCCCGGCCGGGACCGCCGCGCGGAGCGTCTCTTCGATGGCGGTGTTCACCGCGTGGAACTGGTGGTAACCCGCCGTCTTCTTCACGAGCTTGCCGCCGCCGAGATCCTCGAACACGACGAAGTAGCGCACGAGGTCGAGGAGCCGCCGCTTCTCGAACACGCCCTTGAGCACGACCTCCAGCTCGGCGATCCCGTGGCCCGCGTCGTCGCGCCCGGTGATCGTGCGCCAGGGCTTGAACCACTCCTTGCCCGCCCCCACCGAGCCGATCCGCGCCTCCACGGCGTCGGACGCGACGAGCGCCGCGTTGAACGCGAACAGGGACGGAATCTGCGCCTGGTAGGTCTGGAGCTGCTTGAACGCGCTCCACACGGTCGCGTTCTCGTCGGCCGGGTTCTTCAGCTCGATCACCGCGAGCGGGAGGCCGTTCACGAACAGCACCACGTCGGGGCGGCGGGTGTGCTTGTTCTCCGAAACCGTGAACTGGTTGACCGCGACCCAATCGTTGTTCTCGGGCCTATCGAAGTCGAGCACGCGCGCCTGGGCTCCGGCGATCGAGCCGTCGGCCCGGCGGTACTCCACCGTGATCCCGTCGACGAGCATCCGGTGCACGGCGCGGTTGCGCTCGATCAGCGTCGGCGCGTCGGTCCGCGTGAACTTGCGGAAGGCGTCTTCGACCGCCTCGGCGGGAAGCTCCGCGTTCAAACGCGCGAGCGCCTCGCGCAGCCGCCCCGTGAGGATCACGTCGCGGTAGTCGGGATCGACCCGCTCCGCGCCCGCCTCGCCGAAGGCGAGATCGGGACCGTAGAGCACCGAGTAGCCGAGTTCCTCGAACCACGCGAGGGCGGCGTCTTCGACGACGGATTCGGTGAAGTGCGTCATGGTTTACTCTGCGTTTCATGTCCCCGAATCCAATCATGGTCCGGGACTACCAATTCACCGATTGGGCCACCTGTCTTCTGCAACATTCTGCGTTCGCGCTGTTTAATCGCAAGGGACAGCATCTGGATCGCTGACCTGGCCACGCGGAGCGCGCGAAGAACCTCCTCAACGAACGGTTCTTGAAGGTAACGCTCAACCTCTGGAGCTTGTCGGCCATCCGAGGGATCACCAAGATCGTGAAGCACTACGAACCGGTGCGTTCCAGCGTTCCGAAGCTCTTTCTGCGGGTGCAAGATGCCGCCCTTGGTTTCGTAGTCCTCGGCAAGCTCTGCGAGGCCGAAGAGTGCGTAGGCTCCTTCGCGAACAACTTTCTCAACCACCGGGACAAGTGGGTTCGGGGCGCTTCTCTCGCCGTTGCTCTGGCGCCACAACCTGCCAAAGTAGACCTTGTCTGGTGCTAGACCGATTTCGAAATAATGGTTCGCGGTCACAGCCACTTTGTCGAGAAGATCGAGGGCCGTGCGGTGCGCGAGCACAAGCGCAGAAGACTGCGGACCATAGTTTGCGTAATCGAGAGTGTCGGCGAATCGCCCCGTCTCGGGCCAACCATGGTCCTCTGTCGCCCTCCATGCAAGATCGCGGGCCAGGATGAAGTCGGCTTTCAAGACGTTGAACATCGCAAACACTGGAGGTGGCGTTGCCCCTGATGAATCAGGTTCACGCTCCATGATGCCCGGAAGAGAAAGCCAATCCAGTTTCCCCAGGGCAGGATCTACGAGTTCGACCGCCGGGGCGAGGGTCAGTCGTTCGCGTTCCACCCAGCGGACGAATGGATCTGAGTGCGGTGAGCGAGACGGAGGATCACCAAGTTCGTCAGACAGCGACGCGAGTTGTTTTGCGGTGCGCGCACCAACGTACTCACTGACATGGCCTTGATGCTCCTTCGCGATCTTGGCCAACATTTCGGCCTCGATGCGCGTGAGGTCAGAGCAGTCTCCTTGTTTGAAAAGCCATATGAGATCTCTAGCCGCAGCGCCAGCAGCAACCCCGTTTGCGGGATCAAGTTGAAGTGCTGCAAGCCGGGCGTCGTGTGCCTCACCGAGTCGGAAGCTGTGCGTGAGTAGGTTGGCAAGGTTCGTCCAAGCCTGTGTTCGGATCTTCGATTCAGCACCAGTGTCCCGCGCTACCTTCCAGTAAAGACGTCGCGCCTCCGCGCGCTGTTCGCGCGTGCGTTCCTGATGATCTAGCCAACCATGCGAGTATGGCGGGTATCCGACGATCGCAGCGAGGGCATTGGCAAGGTTGTAGGCGACAAGGGTATGAGGGTGCGCCTCGTAGAGTTCGCGGAACAGACGCAGCCCCTCTTCGATCGCGTCTTGCTGTCGCGTAGCCGCGCCGCCATCCACGAGAATCGCTGCCCGGACCCACATTGCCTTCAAGCGATCTGGAGTATCGAGAGCAATCTCTCGCGCCCGCCGCACAGCCTCACAAGGATCGGCATCTAGTAGGGCAGACAGACGAACGGACAGCTCGTGGAACACGTCACCCGGTTTGGTCACGATCCGATCGAGGCTCATGCCCGCGCCTCCAGCACACACTCAACATCCTTCACGCGCACCTCGCCCGAGATCAGCTTGGGCAGCAACGAGTCGCGCATCGCGGCGAGGATGCTGGATTCGCGTTCGTTCTCAGCCATCTTCGCAAGCAGCGGCCTGGTAATGAGCGAATACCTCTCTACAACAGCGTCGTCTGCCTTGACGACCTGCGTTGCTGCGACGACCTCTGTACGCACGGCGGGATATGCCCCGCCGTCCGCCAGATGTGAGAGGGTCTCGATGTTCTCTACAGCGGTAGCTGCAAAATACACGAATTCGGCGTACTCGATTTTCAGCGGCCGAAGGACGGCGAAACCGGTGCTCCCGGTAAGCCCGTCATCAGCGATGAAGGCGTACGAACCGTTGCCGGGTCGCACCGTTCCGACAATGGTGTCATTCGGTCGCAGTACACGCTGCGCTCGACTCGGCGCGTCTTGTCGTGCGTAGAGCGTGACCGTCTCGATTCGCCCCCATTTGGTATTCGAGAGATCGACATAATTGATGATCGCTGGACGTGTCTCCTTCGACCATGCCTCTGGATTTAGCGAGGAGAGGTCGCCGACCGCCGCCGCTCCCCACCCCTCGGGCACCTCCCCCAACTCCGACTCCACGAACCGCGAGGGGAACAGATCGGCGATCTCCTTGGGGAGCCCGGTGTCGCGGCCCTCGACCTTGGCGCGGACCGGGTCGAAGTCCACGAACCACGACTTGAACAGCGCCCGCGCCATCGCCTCCAGCGTCTCGTTCATCCGGCGGTTCAGCTCGATCTTGTCGTCGAGCGTGCCGAGGATGTAGGCAATCGCGCGTTGTTCTTCCAAAGGTGGAACATTGATCGCAAAGCGGCGGATCAGACCCCCGCTCAAATTTCTCTGAGCCCCACCCGAGGCAATCTGTAAGAAATCGCCCCTGTGATACTTGAGCGCGTAAAATAGGAATCTCGGTTCGCAACGTGTGCGTTCGGGAATCATGGCGCAACACGCTTGATTTGTGGCAGCTTCTCTTCCCAAAATGCCGAGACTCGTGATGGTCTTCCCATCGCCGTACATGGCCATTAAAACGGTATCTTTCGGAAACAACTTCGCAGAGGTGAAATCAAGTGCTCTGTCGGTAATTTTTTCCTCCGCCTCAAACAAGATGGAGTCTTTCAGTTCCTTCGTTTTGAACCACGAATGGGTGCCTCCTTCGTAGTAACTCGAATCGCTGCGCAGCGGTGTTCCGCCACTTGTCACCCTTTCACATAGTTCTTCGATCGCAGAGACTCCCCAATCGGCAGGGGTCGAAGGCAGAATGGTTGGGTTGCTGTACTTCTCACCCCCCATACCCCAGCCCCCTCAGGTTCTTCTCGATCTCAGCTTCGAGTTTCGCAGCCTCGGCTTGCTGCTCGCGCAGGGTTGCGGTGAGGCGTTTCATCTTCTCGCAGAACGGCTCGCCGTCGTCCTCCTGCGCCTCCGCGCCGACGTAGCGTCCGGGCGTGAGCACGTGGCCGTGCTTCTGGATCTCTTCGAGCTTCGCGGCCTTGCAGAAGCCCGACACGTCGGCGTAGGTGCCCGCGTCCGGATCTCCCCGCCACGCGTGGTAGGTGCCCGCGATCTTGGCGTGGTCGTCCTCGGTCAACTCGCGGTGCGTGCGATCGACCAGCGCGCCCATCTTGCGCGCGTCGATGAACAGCGTCTCCCCTCGCCGGTCGCGGAACCGGCCGTTCTTCTTGTTGCGCGCGATGAACCAGAGGCACACCGGGATCTGCGTCGAGTAGAACAGCTGCCCCGGCATCGCCACCATGCAGTCCACGAGGTCCGCCTCGACGATCGCCTTGCGAATCTCGCCCTCGCCCGACTGGTTCGACGACATCGAGCCGTTGGCGAGCACGAACCCCGCGAGCCCCGTGGGCGCGACGTGATGGATGAAGTGCTGCACCCAGGCGTAGTTCGCGTTGCCCGCCGGCGGCACACCGTAGGCCCACCTCTTGTCGTCCTTGAGCAGCTCGCCGCGCCAATCGCTGTCGTTGAACGGCGGGTTGGCGAGCACGTAGTCGGCCTTGAGGTCCGGGTGCCGGTCGTTGTGGAACGTGTCGCCGTGGCCGATCTGCGCGTCGATCCCCCTGATCGCCAGGTTCAT
>JALNZK010000188.1 GCA_023229365.1 Pseudomonadota bacterium
TGGGGTTCGGGAGCGTCGTGAAGGCGACCGTGCTGCTCGCGAGCATGGACGACTTCGCTCTGGTGAACGCGATCTACGCGAAGCGCTTCCCCGAGAACCCGCCGGCGCGCGCGGCGTTCGCGGTCGCGAAGCTGCCGCTCGGAGGCCTCGTCGAGATCGAGGCGATCGCGGCCGAGTAGCGCGGGGAGGTCCTACTTCAGCAGGATCGAGAGGAGCCCGCCGCGGGCCGGTCGCGCACCAGCGGCCGCACACGAGCATCCGGCGCTCGCCCTCACCTCGGTCGAGCCGTCGCCGGGGCCGCCGTCGTCGAGGCCGAACTCCACGGGACCGAGCATCCGGCCCATGACGCGCGCGGAGCCATAGAGCTCCGCCTCCTGGACGCACAGCACCCGGTCGCCAGACGCGGCGATCGCGAACTGCCTCGACGGCGGCGAGCCCGTGCCCCCCGGCCCGATCGGTGTCGGCTCGGCGACCACCGACAGCGCCTCGTCCACGGCCATGCCGAAGACCCCGTAGGTGTACAAGCCCTCGAACTCCGTCGGCACCGAGCCGACGGCCGCGATCACGATGCCGCCTCCCACAGCGACCGCCGCAGGCGCGACGACCTTTCGGTCGAACCCCGCGACGTCGCGGAGCGCCTCGGACACGTCGAAACCCGTCGCGTCCGACGTGTCCGCCGGAAACGCGATCGCCCGGAGCCGGCTCGTCGTGTCCGAGTCGTTCATCGTGTAGAACGCATAGATGCTCTCACCAGCCGATGCGAGCGCGTACTCTCCCGTGGTCCACTTGAGGAGCTCAATCGTCTCCTCGACGGGCTGCGGGTCGTCCGGAACGGAGACGTCGAACCGCCGCGCGCGGTGCTCACAGCTCCAGAAGCCCCCGCCCCCTCCCTTCGCCGGATCGGCTGTCGACGAGTAGCACTCTTCCCAGAGGACGAGCATCGTCGTGCCCGAAACGGCCGCGCGCACGTCCCAAAACGCGGTCCCGCCCTCCGGATCCACGGCTGCCGGGGCGCTGTGCAACGGCTCGGCCAGGAGCTGCGGAGCCTCGGGATCTCCCCAGAATGCACCCTTGAGACGTCGCCCGTCGGCGTACACCACGAACAACTCGCCGCCGAGCACGATTGGCGCGATCGGGGCGGTCTCCCAGTCTTCGTTGAGCGAGGGCACGAGCAGCTCCCCGCGGGAGAGCACCTCCCCGGTGGCCGGGTCGATCTTCGCGTTTCCGAAGGTCGTCGTGTTCGCATTCGGATCGTACCGCCCCCAGAGCGCGTACGCCGAGTCGCCCGTGTCGATGGTGGCGGCCAGGCTGGTCCGCAAATCCTTCGGCGCGATCCCGTCCACGATGGCGGTGGCCTCTTCCGCGAGCGGATCGATCCGGGCGCCCATGAACGCGTCTCCGGTCGTCGCGCGGTATCGCGTATCCCACCAGGCCGCGAAGAAGCCCTCCGAGGAGCCGGCCACCCTCGGCTCCCGCTCGTCGTTCGGCGCGGTTCCCAGCGGGACGGCGTCGGCGAGGAGGAGCCCAGTGGCGTCGAACCGCGTCCCCCAGATCTGCACGCTGCCCGTTCGCGAATCCTCCCAGACCGCGGCGTAGGCGCCGTCCCGGAACGCCACGCCGGGCGCGCCCTGCTCGCCCTCGGCCTCCGCGATCGCAAACCGCTCGGATACCTCGATCGACCCGCCCACGTCGAGTAGCACGCCGTAGACGTCGTCACTCGCCGAGCCCTCCCCCACGTCTTCCTCCGACCACACCACCGCCGCGCTCGCGCCCGCGCCGAGGGCCGCGACGCAGCTGCTGAAAATGATAACGCCCTCATCGGGGGATCCGTACAACACCACTGGGCCGGACGTCGCCCCGGACTCCGGATCCACGATCGCGGCGAACACCGCGGCGTTCGTCGCGACGTACCAATTCCAGACCACCACGAAACCGGCACCCGCCGCGACAAGATAGTTTTCAAGATGGTTCTCCACTCCCTCGAGGACGAAACCGTCCGGGTCCGGCACCGAACCGTCCCAGAGAACGCGCACCGCGCGCACCTCCTCGCCGTCGTCGAACGCGATCAGCGCGCCGTCCGCGTTCGCGGCGGAGGTCAGGTTGTGCACGTACGAGCCGGCGCTGCAGAGATCGAACCCGCTCTCCCCGTCCAGCAGCGCTCCGGTCGAGCCGTCGATCCGCGTCGCGTGGAGCGTCGGCAGCCCGGAATTTCGCACCCAGGAGATGAGGTAGTCCCCTCCGTAGGTCCCCGCGAGCGCGGCCAGAGGCACGCTTCCCCCGGCGTCCGGCGCCAGCGAGATCTTGTCGCTGATCGCCTCGCCCGTTTCGGCGTCGATCAGCAGCCCCATGAGGCAGCCGCCGCCCGATTCGCAGCTCGCGACGTCCACGTCGAGCACGAAGTAGGTCGCGCCGTTCGATTCGACGTGCAGGCTGGTCATCGTCCCGAACATCTCGAGCGAAGGCAGCCCCCCGGGGTCGAGCGGCGCGAGAGTCTCCGCGTCGAGGCGGGAGCCGGCGCCGTACCCCGCCCAGACGGCGAGGAAGCCTCCGTCGCTCGCCGCGATCTCCGGGAAGAGGAACGGCCAGCCGCCCGTGCCCGGAACCGGCTCGTCCAGTTCGAACGGATCGCCGACGATCAGCTGCGGCTCGGCCGACGCGATCCGGGCGAGCGCCAGGATCGACGCGAAGAAGATCGGTGCGAAAGCCGCTCTCGACATTTCGGAATCATATCACTCATTGACGGGCGGTGGGTTCGTGATCTGTTCGAGGAAGAGCACCGCGCCCGAGCAGCGGTCAGAGAGAACCGATCTTGACGTCGCTGTAGCATATCGCTACATTTGTAACCGTACGCTGTTTCGCACCGAACAGGAGGTCGTCATGGCGAGTTCATCCCCCCTGCGACTCGACGCCGAGCTGGTTCGGGCCGCAATCGCCGCGGCCAGGCTGCACAAGCGCAGCGCGCCGCGTCAGATCGAGCTGTGGGCCGAGATCGGCCGCGCCGTGGAGAGGAGCGTCTCCGCCGAGGATCTCCTGGCGGTTCGGGAAGGGCTGGCGCGGGTCGTGCTGGAGAGAGGAACTTCCGCCGTGGCGCCCGACGAGGTCTTCGCGCGGCTTGCCGACTCGAGCTCCCGTGGCGATCTCGCGGATCGCGTCCGCGAGGGCGACGTGCGCTACCAGGCGAGCCGCTCGCGCCCGGGCCTCCTCGAGCGCATCGACGCGGACGGCCGCCGCACTACCGGGCGGTTCGTGGCGGGCGAGTTCGTCCCGGTCGAGTCGTGACCGCGCACCCGAAGCAGCTTTGGCTCCTCGCGGGAGGCAACGGCGCGGGCAAGAGCAGCTTCCACCGCCTCTTCCTCGCTCCCCGTGGCGTCGCGATGGTGAACGCCGACAGGATCGCCCGCACGCTGAGCCCCGGCGCGCCCGAAGGCGCGAGCTACGACGCCGCCGCCCAGGCCGAGATCCTGCGGGACGATCTGCTCGCCCGCGGCGCCTCGTTCTGCCTGGAGACGGTGTTCTCGCACGTCTCGAAAGTCGACTTCCTCGCGCGGGCCAAGGCGCAGGGTTACCAAATCATCGTCGTGTTCATCCACGTCGAGCCGGTGGAGCTCAACCTGGCCCGGATCTCCCAGCGCGTCGCCGCCGGCGGCCATGGCGTGCCAGAGGAAAAGGTCCGATCGCGCCTGCCGCGAACCCTCGCGAACCTACGCCGGGCGATCCCGCTCGTGGACGACCTGTGGCTCGTCGACAACTCGAGCGCCGACGATCCGCTCCGCGTCGTGGGTCGAGTCGTCGACGGCGCGGTTCGCGAGCTCGCGCGGGGCGCCCCGGCCTGGGTCAAGAATCTCCTGCGCGGCGTCAAGAGTAAGAAGTAATATCAGATAGTTTTAAACTAAAACCTCATCGAGAACGCGAGGCCGGCGGCCGTCGTCCCATCGTGCCCCGGCGCGACGAACGGCGCAACGGCCGCGTCGGATATCGCCGTTCCGCCCCCCCCTGGCCTCGCCGCCTTCTCGTTGGCGCGCCTTGCGGCCCGGGGCACTGTCGCGAGGTCGATGATCACCAGCGCCGCGACCGCGGTCGCGGAGGCGATGGCGAGGGCGAGGAACGCCGTCGACTCGCCGCCGTGCTCGGCGTTCGCCTCGGCGCTCGAGCTCCCGGCGAACCCGGCGGTGAGCGAGGCGTAGGTGAACAGCGCCGTGGCGACGGTGAACGCCGTCCGCAGCGAGAGGCACCACCAGGCCTGCCTGCCGTTCCCGACCCAGAAGTGCCCGATGCTCGGGGCGACGGCGATCCCCAGGCCGGCGACCCCGGCGCCGACGCCGAACAGCGGCCCCTCGACGCCCGCCGCGACGCCGATCCCGGCGAAACCGAAACCGAGCGCCACCGCGCCGAGCATCGGCCCGGCGGAGATCCAGAACGCGCGGCTCCGATCGTATGGCGAGTCGGACGCGTCGGGCTCGGCAGCCGCGGGATGCGCTGCGAGAAGCGCGACGACCGCGGCGATGACGGCGAACGACAGTGCGATTCTCGAACGCTCCATGGTCAACCCCTCCTTTCGTTCCGCGAGACCCTAAGCGAAATGCGTGCCAAGGCGGCTCTTTGTGCCGATTCGAATGAAATCAATATGGTCGGCGATCGCGGCGATGCGGCAGGTGTCGCGGAGCAGGCACAGTGTGCCACGAGAAGGCGCGTCCCGCGCTCACCCGCGGAACGGATTTCGGACGAGGACACCTTCGTAGGTTTGGCCGTCCGCCAGATCCTCGCTCCAGAGGATCTCGGCGCCGAGCGCGGCCGCGGCGCGGACGATCATGGCGTCCCAGAACGAGATGCGGTTCCTCTGCGCGATGGCGAGGGCCATTACGACGTCGCCGGGAACCGGCGCGAACGCGGTCCACGTCGCGAAGTCGCGGACGATCTCCGCCGCCGCGTCGGGCGCGAGCGGCTTCGGGATCTTGCGGGTCAACGTCGCCGCGAGCTCCATGAGCACCTGCACGCTCAGGCAGCCGGAGCGCTCCGCGACGAGCCGCGCGATCAGATCCGAAGCCGCGGCACGTTTTGCGCCGGCGCTCGTGTCGTGCGCGTACACCAGCACGTTCGTGTCGACGAACTCAGCGCTCATGCACGTCGTCCCGGGTCCAGGTGATCGACCCGCAGGTCCCGAGGTCGAGCCCCTCGCCGACCCTCCGCTTGATGCGCCGGGCGGCGCGGTCCTTCTCTGCCGCCTCGTCGACGAGCCGCTCGACGAACGACGCGAGCAGCCCCGACAGGGATGATCCTTCCTCGACCGCCAGGTGCTTCGCCTTCTTCAGCACGCTGACGGGAAGTGAAATCGTGACGTTCTGTCGCCCCATGCTCACCTCACGGGTATTCGTGTTGCACGTATTTACGTGCTACACTGCCAAGTATACGTGTCGGACAGCGGTTCGTCAATGAACAGCTCTGCATGCAACTGGCATGTTGACTCTCGAGCCCAGCACCACTAAGCTTTTCTCATGTCCACCGTCATCCAGATCCGCAGCGTCCCCGAAGAGATCCACCGTCAGGTCGTCGATCGCGCGGCGCTCGAGGGCTTGACGATATCGGACTTCCTGCTCCGAGAGATCCGCAAGGCGCTCGCGAAGCCGCCCCGCGCAGAGCTGCTCGCCCGCCTCGCGGCCTATCCGGAGGTGGACGGCATCGGGAGCCGCGCCGCAGAGCTCATCCGGGAAGCGCGGGACGCGGAATGATCGTGATCGATGCCTCCGCCGCAGTGGAGCTCTTGCTCCACACCGACAAGGGCGAAAGAGCGGCTGCGCGGATCGCGGACCCGATGTGCGCGCTCTACGCGCCGCATGTCATCGATCTCGAGGTCGCCCACGCCGCACGAGGGCTGATGCGCGGCGGCCTCCTGACCCGCGAGCGGGGCGCCCTGCTGCTCGCCGATCTTCGCGCCCTGGATCTCGAACGTTGCGCCCACGACGTTCTCCTTCCCCGCATCTGGGCGCTCGCCGGCCACCTGACCGCCTACGACGCCGCCTACGTCGCGCTCTCCGAGGCGTTGGACGCGCCGCTCCTGACCGCCGATGCGCGCCTCGCGAGATCCGAAGGGCACAGGGCGCGGATCGAGCTCGTATAGCGCCATGCCACTCGACCCCCGCCGCCAAGGGCTGCTCGCCGTCCTCCTCGCCGCGCTCCTGTGGGCCGCTGGGGCGGTCGTGGGCAAGGGGCTGTTCGCCGAAGGGGTGACGCCCGCGGCGCTCGTCCAGGCGCGCTGCGTGATGGGCGCCCTGCTCCTCGGGCTCTTCCTCGCCCCGTCCGGCCGCCGCCGGCGTCGCCTGGGGGCTCGGCGCGGCCGCGCTGTTCGCGACCTACACGCTGCTCGGCGCCCGGCTCGTGGCGCGCTACGGCCCGCTCACGGTATTGTTCTACGCCCTCGCGATCGCGGCGATCCCGGTCGATCTCGTCGGGCCGCCGCTCGGCTTCCTCGCCGGGTTCGCGGCGCCCGCGATCGGGGCGAAGATCGTCTTCGTCGCGCTGCTCGGGACCGTCGCGCCGTTCGGCCTCTACTTCGCCGGCGTGCGGCTGCTCGGCGCGTCCCGCGCGTCGATCGCGGCGATGGCGGAGCCGGTGTTCTCGGCCGGGGTAGCGTTCGCGCTCCTCGGCGAGCTGCTCGAGGCGCCGCAGGTTGCGGGCGCGCTCGGCGTGATCGGCGCGGTCGTCGTGCTCGAGCGGTTTCGCGAACGCGCGGTCTCAAAAACCTGAATGCTGCGCATCGTCCCTGATCAGACAGGAAGGCGCCGGCGAGGGCTAGGAGCCTAGAGGCGGCGCGTAGGCGCCATAAACGTGTTTTGCTTTCGGCAAGTTGACATAACATCCGATCTGCGACAAAACTCCTACGCCTTCTGGACTATATCACAGCTCGGAGAACCCGCGCACAAACGTGTTCCACGCGCCGTGTTTCGCGATTTTTCGTGCTCGGGGCAGACGTCACCGTCGCCCATCGCGCGGCGTGACGCGGGGATCAGAAGTCGGCGGGAGTTTCTTCGAAAGGTTCGTCGAGCGCGGGCTCGACGTACTCCGGCAACTCGAGCTGCTCGGGCGGGGCGCGCGCCGGCTTCGCGACCGGCGGTTCGGTCGGCAGCTTGAGGTGGTCGAGGATCTTCGCGATGACCGCGGGATCTTCGATCATGGCGATGAGCTTCATTCGCCCGCCGCACTCGAGGCACGCCATCACGTCGTAGCCGAACGTCCGGCGCATCAGCTCGGCCCACGTGTAGTTGTGGGGGGGGAACGCGGGTGGATCCTCCAATGCGTGTTCGGCGCGAGCCTTCTCACTTGTCCGTGCGAGCTCACCCGCGGAGGATCTGCGCGGGCTGGGGGAAAGAGAACGCGCCATGAAGCTGTTCGCCACGAAGCACTCGCACGCCGTGCTGTACCTGCACTTGGTGTGGTCGACGAAGAACCGCGCCGCAGTCCTCGATCGCGCGCTCCTTCTCCGATTGGCGGCTTACGTCTCGAATCAGGAACGCCACCACTCCCGCGGAACCATCTGGCCGGAAGTGGAACCCGAGGACTGATTCCAGCCCGCGCAGATCCTGCGCGGGCTCCTTTGAG
>JALNZK010000189.1 GCA_023229365.1 Pseudomonadota bacterium
CAGGGCATCGACCTCGGCGACTTCATCACGCGGGCCGTCGCCGCGCACATGTCCGGCGCGCCGCCGCCGAGCATCTTCCGGCCGTGATCTCGCTGTCGGCTGTGCTATCATCCCGCTAAACAGTTACACGTCGACACGATAGATGATTTGAACGCCATGCCCATGCCGGGCTACCATCTCCTGCCGATGCGCAAGTATCGACCGCCGCTCGGTGGTGCACTCCGTCGGCCGAGCATGTCGTTCCTGAGCACCCGCGGATGTCCAGGGAAATGCACATTCTGCAATAGCGCTCTCTCGAAACGGACTCGCTATCTATCGGCACAAAATGTGGTTCGGGAGATCGTGCATCTGAGGAATGAATACGGAATCAGGGAGATAGGGTTCTACGACGACACGTTCATGTCGGACGCGGCGCGTGTACGGGAGATCTGCGGGATGATCGCGGACGAGCGGATCGACGTCACGTGGAGTTGCATGTCCCGGATCAATTTCGCCGACGCCGAGACGTTGCGCATGATGGGGGCGGCGGGATGCCATATGGTGTGTTTCGGAGTGGAGAGCGCCGACAGGGACATCCTGAAAAGCATCAGAAAGGGGATACGGCTCGAGGCGGTGAAGGGCGTGCTCA
Organism: Pseudomonadota bacterium; assembly: GCA_023229365.1. Classification (NCBI taxonomy): domain Bacteria; kingdom Pseudomonadati; phylum Pseudomonadota; species Pseudomonadota bacterium. The sequence goes on from JALNZK010000189.1 coordinate 629, forward strand.
AGGACGCCCACGAGGCAGGTATTCGCACGAGGATATCGATGATGCTCGGGAATCCCGGGGAAACCTGGGACACGATGGAGAAGAGCCTCGCGTTTGCGATCGATGTAAAACCGCACCTCGTTCAATTCAACGTGACGACACCCTATCCGGGGACGGAGATGTTCGACTGGGCGGATCGACAAGGATACATAGTCACGAAGGAATGGGACAAATATGATCTCTACAACGTGGTCATGAAGCTCCCGACCGTGACGCCCGAAGAGATCACGGAGTTCTATCACAAGGCGTTCCGGAAGTTCTATTTGCGCCCGAGGTACCTGCTTGAGCAGACACGGTATCTGATTCGACGACCGCGAATGGTCGCATACCACGCAGCTTCTGCGCTGGGGGTCATGAAAGATCTGGTGCGGGCAATGCTCGTGTAGGGGGAGGAGAAACGGACCTCTCGCGCTCACCACTCTGCGGAGTCTTCCTCGCTACTCACCGGCCTGGAACTGCGATGACCTGAGTTGCGCTCGCCCTCGCCGACCAGGCACCCTGCGACACAGACGTCGCGCCCTCTTCGTGTTTTCCCCTGCTCACGCCTTCCGGCACACCGCGACGAGGAAGCCGCCGAAGCGGGCCAAAGGCGAGGTCATCGCCGCGTGCTCGGCCTTCGCGACGAGGCCGCCGACGATCGGGATGTCGTGGACGAACGCGGTCGGCGTCACGACGCGCACGCCGCGCCACCCCTCGAACCTGAGACCCGGCGGCAGGTAGCCCAGGACCTGCTTCGGCGTGTCCCAGCGCGTGAACATCTCGGCCTCGGTCCGCGCCTCCGAGATCTTGCCCGGTCGTGCCAGCCGCTTCGCGAGGTGCCGGAGGCTGAGCGCGTTGTAGAACTCGGCGACGAGGTAGCCGCCCGGCCGAAGGACGCGCGCCATCTCGCGCAGCGCGAGCTCGATGTCCGGGACGTGCGCGAGCACCTTGAACGAGTACGCGAGATCGAACGATTCGTCCGCGAACGGCAGCTTCTCGGCCTGCCCCTCGAAGACGTCGAAGCCCCGCCGCCGCGCCTCGGCCAGCATCCCGGGAGAGATGTCGACCCCGACGAGTCGTTTCGCGCGCCCGTCGAGGCCCCGCATGATGAGCCCGGTGCCGCAGCCGACCTCGAGCACCTCCTTGCCGCCCGCGAGCCCGCGCACGATGCCGAGCTCGAGCTCGTCGAGCATCGCGTGGTAGCCGTGGTGGCGCTTCCGCTCGTACCAGCCGGAGAAGTCGTCGTAGTAGCCCTTGGCGTCGATGTCCGTCATGTTCCTGTCACCTTCCGAGCAGCTCGTCGTAGATGTCTTCGACCTCGCGGGCCATCCGCGCGGACGAGAAGAGTTGGTTCACGGCGCGCTCGCCGGCCGCACCGAGGTCCGCCGCGAGCGAAGGGTTCCGCAGCACCTTCGCAACCGCCGACGCGAGTCCTGCGGCGTCGCCCGGCCGCGTCCCGACCGCCGCCTCGAGGCCGACGAGCTCATCGAGCGGCGGGACGCCCGCCACGACGAGCGGGATCCGCTGCGACATCGCCTCGAGCAGCACGAGCGGGATGTCCATCTTCGCGTAGAGGCTCTCTGCCGGGAGCACCGCCACCTCGGCCGCGCCGATGAGGTGCGGCATGTCCGGCGCCACGTTCACGAAGACGACCCTCGAGCCGAACGCCGCGAGTTCGCGCCGGATGCGCTCCTGGATCTCTCGCGCGGCGGCGGTCTTCAACCGGCAGGCGAACACGAGCGACGCGTCCGGGAACGACCCGAGCAGCTCCGGCCCGGCGGCGGCCACGGTCTCGGCGGCGCTCGAGAACTCGTAGTCGCCCGGGAAGAAGATCGCGGGCCCGGACGCCGGGATCCCGTACTTGATCCGGATCGCCGCGCGCGCTTCGGATCCGGCTCTCGGGATCGGGACGATCCCCGGGCGCACCATGCGGATCCTGTCGCCGTCGACGCCCGCGTTTTCGAGCTTCTTCGCCGTGTCGTTCGACACCGCGATGACGCGATCGGTGAACAGGAGCCGGCGCGCCCGGTCGAACGACGCAGGGGTCGAGCAGATCGTCTGGACGGTCTTGACCCCGGCGACGAACGCCTGCACCCGGCCGGCGGCGGAGGTCACGCCGTTCGGCGCGAAGAAGTAGTGATAGATCGACACGCGCCCCCGCCGGAGGCCCCGCAGCATCACCCGCGCGTTCTGGCGAACGCCGGCGGTGAGCCGCCCTCCGGTGCGGTAGATCGGTTCTTGGATAGCGCCCTCCGCGATCTGCGCCGCGTCCGGCGTCGTCATGATCCGGTACGTATACCTCTCACCGTGGCTGACCTGATCCCGAACGACGTTCTTCGCCGAGTCGTTCCACGGCGGCGCGATCGGCTTCGAGATCATGAGGACTTCGGGCTTCGTGGTCATGGAGGCGGTGTCTGGCTCACAGGCGTGCCGATGATGACATGCGACACGGTGCCCGGCAGCGGGCGATCCCAGAAATCGATGTCCTCGATCCCCTCGCAGTCGAGCTTGTCCGAGATCCAGAAGACACCGGGCATCTTCTCGAACTCGACGCCGAAGCGCTTGGCGTCGATCGGGCTGCACTTCGACTGCCCGTACTTCTTGGCGAGCTGCGAGAACTTGCTCCCCACCCCGAACCCCTCGGCGGTGGCCGGCGGGTTCACCGTCACCTCGAGGCGGCACACGAGATCCTTGCAGAACGAGACCAGCACCCCGTTCACGTTCTCCGTCGGCTCGGTGTGGTCGGCGTCGGTCTTGGGAGCGATGCGGCGCGCCAAGAGCGTGGCGGCGTCACGGCCGGTCATCTTGAGGGCGATCTGCCCGACTCCGTTCGTCGAGATCTTGCCGCCGCACAACGGTGCCGGGCATTGGGTCGCGGCAGGCGGCGGCGCAGGCGGCACGGTCCCGCCCGTCGCGGGCGCGCCGAAGCCTCCCGTTGCCGGTGGCACGGTCCCGCCCGTCGCTGGCGCGCCGAAGCCTCCCGTAGCCGGTGGCACGGTCCCGCCCGTCGCTGGCGCGCCGAAGCCTCCCGTTGCCGGTGGTGCGCCGTAACCGCCCGTCGCCGGTGGTGCGCCGTAACCGCCCGTCGGCGGTGCGCCGTAACCGCCCGTCGTCGGTGCGCCGTACCCGCCCGTCGCCGGCGGCGGAGCGCCCCAGGACGCGCTCCCGGATCCCATGCCCGGAGGCGCCGCGCCCAAGCCGCCCCCGGTGCCCTGCTTGACGCCGGGCAGCGGCAGGCCGGGCGCCGGAACGTACGCGTTTCCGGAGAGCACGCCGAGCGCCTCGGCCAACGCCCTGAAGAAATCGCCCTCGAACCGCGCCATCGCGCCGCCCTTCGCCGCGGTCGTCGGAGCGGTGGCGACCTGATCCTGGATGATGGCCAGCCGCCGCATCAGGCTCTGCTGCACCGCGCCGGGGTCCACCTTGCCGAGGCCGTTCACGTTGATAGCGAGCGTACCGCCGCTCAGGGAGACGACGACCTGCGCGCCCCGCGCCGCGTCCGCGGCCTGGCCGAGCTCCACCATCACCGATGCGAGGAGCCGGGTGGCCATCGACTGCAGCTCCTGCGGCAGGTTGGGCACGACGCGCGCGAGCTGGATCGACACGAGGCGCGAGGTGACCATCGTCTCCTCCTCCATGCGGGCCGCGTGTTGGGCGATGAGGAAGAGCGTCGCGGCGAGCGGCTGGACGTCGGGGCTGATGGGACCGCGGGCCTTCATGGCCGCGATCTCCGCGTACAGGGCCTCCTCCGCGGTCGCGTTTCTCTCCTCGAGCGATTCGAGCTGCGCCTGCAGGCCTTCGATCTGGCCGCCGATCGCGTCCTTCCTGCGCTTCGGCGTCGTGTCGAGGTCGGCCTCCGCCTTGAGCCCTTCGATGGTGCCCTCGGTGTCGGCCATGTCCGTGTGGTTCGCCTTGACCCCCTCGTACTTGTTCCTGATCTTCCCCGCTTCCGGCACGCCGAGCGCCGCGAGGCCGTCCATGAAGCTCATGTGCGGGCCTGCGTACGCCGCGGCCTCGGCCAGGACCTGCTCGTTGTAGAGAACGTAGATCTTGCTCGCCGAAACTCGCGATCCCGGCAGATCGTACGGTGGGCGCGTCTGCGCTTCGGCGCCGATCGCCATCGCCCTGTCGGCCGGAACCGCCCGGATCCGCTCCACCCACGGCGCGCCCGGTCCGACCGGCGTCCGGAACGCGAAGTCGTCGAGCTGCAGATCGAGCACGCGCATGTCCTCCAGGCGATCGAGGCACACCTCCATCGACGGCTGCTCGCCCTTGGCGAGCGCCGCCGCGGTGACCGAGCTCTTCCCGCCGCCGCCGCACGCGCAGGCGACGTACGCCGTCGACAAGGTGCAGATCCAGACAAATGCTCTCTTCATAGACAGGGTCCAATCTCCTGCCGTCGCGCGACAATCGAGGGGCGGGGCAGGCAATGCACATCAGCCTTTTGACAAAGGCCGGCACGACTTTATCGGAGAAACTACCAGGAAAAGCAACTATTTCCATACACGCCGGCGTCCGGCGGAGCCCGTCCGCGGGCTCGTCTCGGCGCGTGTGCAGCGATTGCGCACCGAGCTGCGGCCCCGGCCAAGCGAGCTGCGCAGGAGTTGCGCACCGAAATCCGCGTTTTGAATTTTCATTCTGATTTCAGATGGTTTCCGAGTGGCACGGCAACTGCATCCGCGGAAAGCAGGCGATGAAACAAAAGGCTCTCCGCGTGGGAGACTTGAGGAGGGACGCATGTACAATCCACGAGCGCGATTCACGGTCGTGTCGATCTTCGCGGTCTTCGCGTTCGCAGCAGGCTGCGACGAGACCGGCTGGGACGGGAGCTCCGCGGCTCCGACCCAGGACGATCAGCTGCAGTCGCTCACCGACGAGGCGACGGCGCCCTGCGCCCGCGGCGAGGGCTGCGACTGCGGCTGCGCGGACGGCGAGCCCTGCGACTGCGCCAGGAAGGGCGCGTGCGGCTGCGGCGGTCACGGCGGCGACGGCATGGGCAAGGGCGCGTGCGGCTGCGGCGCCCACGCGGCTCGCTGACGGCGACTCCCCGTTCGAAACGGCACCGCGGCGCTCCGACCTCGTTGGCGCTCCTGCCGCGCAGGCGCTATCCTTCTGCGAGGTGACACCGTGAAAGGAAAGACCGGAATCCTTACCGCGCTCCTCGCCGTGCTGGGCATCGGGCTCGGCGCGCTCATCGCGATTCTCGCCCGCAGCGCCATCACCCAGGTCGAGCGCGCGTCCGAGGAGAAGGCGGCGACGCTGGCGCGGACCGTGGTGAGCGCCATCGAGGGCGTCATCCGCCACGGCCCGGACCAGGAGGGCCGCATCTACAGCATCCTCGAGGAGGTCTCGCGCGACGCCGAGGTCGTCAGCGTCGGCATCGTGCACCCCGACGGCGAGCCGCTCGTGGTGCGGGGCGAGGCGATCCCCCGCCTGGCGGATCCGGCGGGAGATCTGTCCCTCACGCGCAGCGGGCACCGCATCGTCGCGGTGGTGCCGTTCGAGGTGACCTCCGGCTGCATGGCGCCCGGCTCCTGCAACTGCGCCCCCGGCGCGTGCAACTGCGGCGGCCGGGAGCAATGGGATCTTCCGCCCGGCCCGTACCGCCTGGCGCTCGTCATGGAGATGGAGTCCGCCGCGCGCGTGCGCACGCCGCTCGTCGCGGTGGCCGGGGTCGGGGTCGCCGTGCTCCTGGGGCTGCTCGTGGCGACCATGCTGCTCGCCCGCTCCATCGCCGCGCGCGGTCAGCTCCTGCGAAACGTGGCGCTCGAGCAGCAGCGGCGCCGGAGCCTCGAGTCGCTCGGTCTCGTCGCGGCCGGCCTCGCGCACGAGATCCGCAACCCGCTCGGCGCGATCCGCGGCTACGCCCAGCTGCTGCACGAGCAGGCGACGGACGAGGAGTCTCGGAGGCGCGCGGGGCTGATGCTGCCGGATCTCGATAGGGTCGCCGAACGGCTCGAGGAGTTCCTCGGCTTCGCCCGCAAGCGCAAGCAGGCCGTCGCACCCGTCGACCTCGCCGCGCTCGCGGCCGAGGTGGTGATCCTCTTCGCGCCGGACGCGGACGCCGCCGGGACGTCGCTGGTCGCCGAGCGCTCGGCCGAGCCGCCGATCGTGGAGGGCGACGCCGCCGAGCTCAAGGAGCTGGTCACCAACCTCGTGCTCAACGCCCTGCAGGCGCGCAGCGGCGGCGGCAAGGTGACGGTTCGCGCGGCGCGGACCTCGACCGGGGCGGAGCTCACGGTTTCGGACGACGGGCCGGGGATCCGGCCGGAGGACCTGCCGAGGCTGTTCGAGCCGTACTTCACGACCAAGGATCGAGGCAGCGGGCTCGGCCTTGCGATTTCGCGCCGCATCGCGGAGGATCACGGTGCCGTGCTCACGCTCGAGAACGCCCCCGGGCGAGGCGCCGTCGCGCGGCTCGGGTTCGAGCAGGGAGCGGCGAGGTAGCGATGGCGTACGTGCTCATAGCGGACGACGAGGCCGCCTTCCGACAGATGCTGGAGGCCGCGGTGAAAGGCGCCGGGTTCGCGGTGCGGACCGCGCCGAGCGGAGAGCGGGCGCTCGAGCTCGCGGCGTCCGAGGAGCCGGCGATCGTCTTCATGGATCTCAGGATGGGCGGCCGCGCCATGAGCGGGCTCGAGGCGCTCGAGGCGTTTCGAGCGAGGCACGCCGAGGTGCCGGTCGTGCTCGTGACCGCCTTCGGCGACGTGCAGACCGCCGTGACCGCGATGAAATCGGGCGCGCTCGATTTCCTCGAGAAGCCCATCGATCTCGACGAGGTCCGCCGCCTCCTCGACGCCGCGCTCGGCCCGGAAGATCCGAGGCCGGACTCCGCCGGAGCCGCGCCGCCGCTGTTCGGCGGGATCGCGACGTCGTCGCCGCCGATGCGCGCCGCGGTCGACCCCCCCGCCGCCGCCGCCGAGAGCG
>JALNZK010000190.1 GCA_023229365.1 Pseudomonadota bacterium
CGTGTCGGTGTCCGTGTCCGTGTCCGTGTCCGTGTCGGTGTCCGTGTCGGTGTCCGTGTCGGAATCCGCGTCGCCGGCCGCGACGTGGGTGTCGTTGCCGCACCCGCCGAACGCCGCCGCCGAAGCGAGAACCAGAACCGTCCCCAAAGCCGCCTTCCGCATCATCCATCCTCCTCGTGACTATTCTTCGAATACGTGCGTCAAATTGGTACTCTCGAAAAGGAGATCTACCATGAGATTCGTTCTTCCGCTCGTCGCGATAGGAGCAATCGCCGCGCTCGTCGCCCACGAGGCGGGTGCCTACCAGGGGTGCAGCCTCACCGTGCGCAACGGGACCGGCTCCTCGGTCGGCCGCATCGATTCGGACGGGACCTTCCGCAACGGGAGCGGCTCCTCCGTCGGCCGGTTCGAGGAGGGCGGCACGGTCCGCAACGCGAGCGGCTCCTCCATCGGCAAGGTGGACCCGGACGGCACGGTCCGCAACTCGAGCGGCTCCTCCATCGGCCGCGTCGAGGACGACGGGACGCTGCGCGGCTCCTCGGGCTCGTCGATAGGCCGCATCGAGCAGGACGGCACGGTGCGCAACTCGAGCGGCTCGTCCCGCGGTCGGTTCGACGGCTACTACCCGGCCTGTCGGCACATCTCCGCCGCGTACCTCTTCTTCTTCGAGCCGCTGCACACGTACTGAGCCGAATGCGGTATCATGGGCGTCGACCCCAACCCCAACACGGGAGGAGCCCATGTCGTTCTTCAGAATCCTCGTCGCGCTGACCCTGTTCGCCTCCGGCTGCGGCGGAGCGCTCGAGGCGGCGAACGAGGCCTGCCGGCAGGAGTGCAACACGGACTACATGTCGTGCGTCGAAACCACGAGCTGCGTCGACGTCCTCACGGGCGAGACCGGCCCGTGCAACAAGGAGTGCGCCGACAAGCGCGAGACGTGCGCGTCCGGGTGCGGGGGCTAGCCTGCCGGGACGATGGCGCCGGGCTCCTTGCAACGCGGCGAGTCGTGGCTACCTTCTTCTGGCGGCGAGGCGAAGCGGAACGCGCTCGCGCGGAGGGAGGGGACGATGAGCCTGGTCGGACAGAAGGCACCCGAATGGACCGCGGTCGCCCACGTGAACGGCGTGCAGAAGACCCTCTGCGGCGCCGACTTCGCGGGGCGATGGTACGTCCTCTATTGGTACCCCATGGACTTCACCTTCGTCTGCCCGACGGAGATCAAGGGCTTCCAGAAGCTGCTCGGCGACTTCGAGGACGAGAAGGTCGCGGTGATAGGCGCCAGCACCGACTCCTTCTACACGCACAAGGCCTGGTTCGCCGACCGCGAGACCTTCCCCCAGGAGATCACGCACCCGATCGTGGCCGACACGAGCCACTCGCTGAGCCGCGCCTTCGGCGTGCTCAAGGAGGATCAGGGCGTCGCCTTCCGCGCCACCGCCGTCGTCGACGGCCAGGGCGTCGTGCGGGCGGTGAGCGTCAACGACCTCTCGGTCGGCCGCAACCCGCAGGAGGTCCTGCGGACCGTGCAGGCGCTCCTGAGCGGCGGCCTGTGCGGCGCCGGCTGGAAGAAGGGCGACAAGTTCGTGGGGTAGGGTTCGCCGCGAGGGGGAGGATGCCATGAGGCGACTGGAGACACCCGCGGGGGAGGCCTGGCGCGAGCTCGTCGAGGCGCCGATCGCCCTGATCGTGCTCGCCAAGTCCACGTGCCCCGTGTGCAGGGCGTGGACCGAGGAGCTGTCCGCTTTCCTCGAGACCGACCGCCGGTGGACGGAGCTGCGCGTGGGCAGGATCTTCCTCTACGAGGAGGATGACCGGTCCGAGGAAGCCGCGGACGACGAGGAGGAGGACGGCACGCCAGACGCCATCGCCCGCGCCCTCACCGCCGCGACCGGGCCGCGCGGCGGCTTCGCGCGCGCGAACAGGGACTGGCTCGGCGAGGTGCAGGACCTGCCGCACAACGTCCTCTACGTGCGCGGCGAGCGGGTCAAGTCCTGGCCCGGCGCCGGCCTCGACCGGCTGATCAACCGCCTCGAAGGGATCGCGGGCTAGAGCTCCACGGCGTAGGCGCCGTCCCGCATGAGCAGCATCGCGCCGCCGTCGGCCATGTGGAGCTCGGCGCGCTCGATCACGACCTTGGGCTGGAACGCCTCGATGTAGACGCGGTCGATGTGCAGCACCTTGTCGGGCGCCGAGAAGCGGCTCGGCCCCACCTGCCCGCCGAAGTGGTCGGAGCGGCCGAACGCGATGTGCAGCCCGAGCTTCTCGTCGAGCAGGAGCTCGCCGATGGGCTGGATCCCGAAGTCGCCGAGCACGCCGAGCCCGAGCTCCGCGAGGTTGCCCAGCGCCGGCTCCTTGCGGAGGTGCTCGGCCTCCGCCCGCGACATGGGGTTGTCCGACACGACCTCGACCGCGACGTTCCCCTCCACGCGGTACACGACGACGTCGTCGCCGAGCTGCACCGGGAGCTCGCCGCGCGAGCCCGACGGATCGCCCGGGAGCTCGCCCTCGTACGGGACGATGTACGCCTCGCCCGACGGCAGGTTGCCGGCGTGCCCCGCGTGCGGGAACAGGCCGCTCGACTCGTGCGCGATGCGGTGCCGCAGGTCCAGGGTCAGCTCGTGCGCCCGTCCCTCGGCGCGGAAGAGGAGGTCGCACCGGGTCGCGTCGTCGAGCATCCGCTTGAAGCGGGAGACCTTCCTCCCGATCACGTCGTAGTCGAGCCGGAGCGACGGGATCATCGCGGCGCTGAAGCCGGGCATCGTCGCGGCGCGGAAGCCGGCCGACGGCGCGGCGAGCTTCAGGGGGGCCGTGGCGGAGAACTCGGTCGGCGCGAGGATGATCTGGTGCGTCTCGAACACCGCGTCGAACGGGACCGCCTCGCCCTCGAGGTCGCGCGCGTGCGCCGGGATGCCGCCGCCCTTGCCGTAGCGCGCCGTCGCGGGGAGGTTCGCGTTGTTGGAGCGCGTGTTCGGGTACAACACGAGCGAGACCCCGTCGAGGGCGAGCTGCGCGCGGCTCTCCTGGAGCAGCGCCGCCCACTCGGCCGCCATCTCGCGCCGGGCGCGCCACGTCTCGTGGTCCTTGACCACGTCGTCCGGCAGATCGACGAGGATCGCGAGCCGCTTGTCCCTGGCCGACGGCATGAAGACGCGGCGGACGAGCGCGACGAGCTCCGCCGCGGTCAGCTTTTCGGTCATCTTGGGTCCTCCCTCTCTCCCTCTCGGGCACCCGGAGTATGCGACGACCGCACGGGGGGATGGAAGACGAAAATGAGCCGAACCCGCTGCCTATCGCGGTACTATCGTGGAGCGGCTCGCTCGTTCACCGCCCCGAAGGAAGTGGAGGAAGAGGATGAAACACGCGACGATTGCACTGTGCCTGACGTTGGCTCTCGGTTGCGGCGACGACGGGTCGAGCGCGAACGGCGAGGGGATCGAGCTCACGGCGAGGCTGGTGGAGGGCGCCCAGACGCCCGGCGAGGAGGCGGCGAAGTCCTGGACCCCGCTCCTGGATCTCGGCGATCCGCTCGTCGGCTACCAGCTGTACTGCGTCACCTTCGCGGATCCTCCGGCCGCGGGCACGGGCACGGCGGACGGGGACGGGCAGGTCGTCATGACCCTGGACGCGGACGGGATCCCGTTCGGGTGCTTCGTCCTCGACACGGCGGGCGACCCCGTGGCCACGCTGATCTTCATGGGCGGAGGCGCGGAAAGCCAGACGATCACGCTCACCGAGGACACGGATTTCGGAGACATCGACGTCGACCTCGCGAACGGCGTGGCGGAGGGGGACGTCGGCTCCGACAGCAGCCTCACCGACAGCAGTGGGCTGACCTGCCCGCTCGGCACGTGGTTCACCGAGGTCGAGCGCGAGGACTGCGAGGGCACGACAGCCCGGGTCTGGATCGCGCAGGAGGCGGCCGGGCAGTACGTGGCGAGCTACACCATCGGACCCATCTGGATGAGCGACGCGGGGGCGTGCGTCGATCGCAGCGAGGCGGGCCTGCCCTTGGCCGAGAGCGGCGACACGCTGACGCTCGAGATCCAGCACGACCCGGTCGGTTGCCCGTCTCGGATGATGACGATCTCCATGACGCCGAACGCGGGCTGCACGGAGGTGGCCGCGCACGGATCGTTCGGCCCCTGCCTCTCGTGCGAGGAGGGCCAGTGCGGTTGCGACGAGGGGACCCTCATCTGTACGCAGGACTTCGTCCTCGCGCGCGACTGACCTCCGCGGCGCAATCGGGGGCAGCCCCCGCTTCGCGATATGCCCAGATTTCTTCCGAAGAAGGGCTCCCCGCTTCGCGATATGCCCAGATTTCTTCCGAAGAAGGGCTCCCCGCCGCGCGATATGCCCAGATAATTTCCAAAGGAGGGCTCCCCACCTCGCGGTATGCTCAAATTTCTTCCGAAGAAGGGCCCCCCACCTCGCGATATGCCCAGGTTTCCTCCGAAGAAGGGCCCCCCGCTTCGCGGTATGCCCAGATTTCTTGCGAAGAAGGGCCCCCCACTTCGCGACATGCCCAGATTTCCTCCGAAGAAGGGCTCCCCGCCTCGCGGCATGACCCCGGCTAAATGACCTTGAGACCTTTTCCGGGCGGCCACGGCGTGCTGGCGGTCAACCCGCTCGTGACGTTCAAAGTGCTCTTCCAGTGCAAGCGTTACAAGGACGGGCGGCAGGTGAACGTGAGCCAGGTCCGTGACTTCAGAGGCGCAATGGCGGGCCGAGCGGACAAGGGCATCATCTTGACGACGGGCACCTTCACATCTGATGCGCGGAAGGAATCGACCCGTGACGGCGTGCCGCCGATCGAGCTGGTCGACCAGGACAAGCTTGTCGCCATGTTCGAGCTTGCCGAGATCGGCCTCCGGCCGAAGAAAACCTTCGATGTCGATGTAGCGTTCTTCGAGGAGTTCCGAAAGTGACGGCGTCGGAAATGGCGCTCGGGCACCCGCGGTACGCTCTCTGTCTATGAGACATCCCCCTCACGAAACTTGGGCCACCGATTGTATCCGACCGCCGGATCATTCGCCCTGTGTTTGCGTATCAGCTCCGCTTCCTTCATCGCGACCTCGCTGTCGGTCGCGGTCTCGGACTCCCAGATGATCTCCCTCCGGATCGAGAAGTCACGGCGCTGCTCCCTGGTGAAGTCCTCGGCGATGAGGCTGCCGTTGGCGCTTCCGAAGTAGTTGATGCTGTCGGTCAGATCCTTGCCGACGTAGATCTTCCCGTTCGGGTACGTGATTTTGTAGATCACTTTCATCTCGTCGCCGCCGAGAGCCTTTCGAATCTGCCCCGCGGGTGCTCCATGTCGATCGCCGAGAATGGGCAGTCGTTGATGCTGTCCTCTATCTGGGCCAGCTCGTCGAACTTCGCATGGGCGCGAATCAAGTGCTTCATGTCGGTGATCGACCCCGTGACCCGCTGGTTGCCGTTCCTGTAGATCTCGGCGACGTCCGACCTCTGCTCAGGCCAGACTTTGCCGATCTCAGCGGCCACCTGCTCGAGGGACTTGAGCTCGGCGGCCGGGCGAATCCGCGTGAAGAGGGAGTCCTGGTGAACGATGAGGACGAGCAGCGGTCCCTTGTCGAGCTTGAGGAGGTCGACCACCCAGGCGCCGGTGTCGACCGCGGGCAGCGCGGCGTACCGCATCTTCCACCGCTTGGCCGCCTTGGCCGTCAACGCGATCACGTCGTCACCTCCTCGCGCAGCGTGGAACGACTCTACCGCAGCGTTCGGCAGCTCGTCCATGCCCGGGAAGCTCGCGTCTGACCGTTCCGTCGACGCCTCTTCTCGCTCGTTCTCTCCGCCGCGCGGGATTCGGACCGATCCGACTTATCGGACCTATCCGACCGATAGGTCGCGCGGCAGGCGGAAGAGCGACAGGGACCGGCGTCAGCCTCCGCCCTGGTGAGGTCTTTTTTCAGGGCTTCTCCGAGCAGTGTTATAGTTCGCCAGGGTCGAACTTTGTCGCGGAACATGTTTCATATCGATTTGCCAGAGCCAAAGTGCGCTCATGCTGCCTACGCGCGCGAAGAGTCGCCGAGGGGGATGAGATGAAGTCTTTCGGAACGATCCTGCCGTCCGCGTTCGCGGCCGGGATTCTGGTGATGGTCGCCTGCGGAGACGAGGACTATAGGCTCTGCTCGCCGGGAGACGTCCGAGAGTGTACCTGCGAGGGCGAATGGAGTGGCATGACCTTCGAGAGCACCCAAGTCTGCAACTCGGACGGGACCGGGTGGTACTGGTGTGATTGCCAGTTGCCGGATTGCGACGTCGACGCCGACACGGATAGCGACACCGACGACGATACCGACGCGGACACGGACACGAATACCGATACGGACTCGGACACACACGCGGATGCGGGTGCGGATGCAGCTCCCTCCGAAGAATAGCGACCGGCCGGTCGCCCCTACTCGATGATCGCGGGCTCCGCCGCCACCGCGCCGTCCATGCCGAGCAGCTCCCCCACCGAGAAGCCGACGAACGGCTGCTGCGGCACCGGGATCGCACCGGCCGCGACCCAGAACACGAGCTCCTCGGGCGAGAAGACGATCTGGTAGAGGGCGCCGTTGGTCGCGAGGCTCGAGTCGTTGTCGAAGTCGTCGATCGAGCTCTCCTCGAACGTGTAGGGGTTCACGCGGTCCCGCAGGATCTCGACGAGCACCTCGGGATCGATCTCGCCGTAGCGCGTGTCCACGCCGTCCGGGGCCGCGAGCTGCGAGAGCCTGTCGAACCGCAGGAGGCTCGACGCGCCGGCGGGCTCCATGTCCAGGCCCGCGGTCGTCTCGTCGACGAAGTGGTTGGTGAGCCAGAGCACGTCGTCCTCGGGCGCGCGCACGCCGACCGCCGTGGCCGTCATCTCGAACGCGGCCGCCTCCCCCGCCGTCCCGTCGGCCATGCCGAACTGCTCGACCGTCATGTGATCCGACCCGAGCACCGCGGAGGTCGCGGCGTCGAGCGAGTCCGCCCACGCGAGCAGCATGCCGAGCATCTGGACGTGGCTGCGCCCGACGAGGTCGTGCTGATCGCCGTCGAGCGGATCCGACTCGTTGGATCCGATGCTGAGCCCGTGCCAGTTCATGCCCGTGTACGGGCTCAGGCTCCCCGGGAAGCCCACCGTGACGTGGGGGTTCAGCCCGTCGGGCTCGCGCACGAAGATCACCGGGAACTCGACGAGGTAGTCGATGTCGCCCCAGTCGAGGATGCGCGCGTGGTAGAGCCGGCCGTCCGCGGTCGCCGCGCCGCGCGCCATGAGCTGCGAGCACCCCGGCGCGAGCGCCGTCCCCGCGCCCTTCACGGGCAGGTACTCGCCGAGGTACTCCACCAGGACGTCCCCGAAGTTGACGAGCAGGCACAGCTCCATGGTCCAGCCCACGTCGCCCGCGGCGGCCACCATCCCCTCGCACTCCTCGATGACCGCGGGGTACGAGTGCGAGGCGGCG